>NZ_JANJEP010000013.1:0-88866 GCF_044778325.1 Acinetobacter sp. BD54
TTTTTGCACAAATTGTTGCAATCGCAGCAGTTAAAGTTGTTTTACCATGGTCAACGTGACCGATTGTACCCACGTTTACGTGTGGTTTATTACGTTCAAACTTGGCTTTAGCCATGATGATCTTCCTCGTTTACGTCGAACCACCTACAAATGGCGCTGAGCTAACTCAGTTTATCGACATATCGCCTAAAAAAACTAGACACCTAATACTTGAAAAGCAGACTATATAGCCTGCTTTTTGAAAACTTTGTGGAAATCCACATTAAACTTTAATATCTGGAGCTCTTATCGAGATTTGAACTCGAGACCTCTCCCTTACCAAGGGAGTGCTCTACCACTGAGCTATAAGAGCGACTATCCTTCGATGGAGCGGGAGACGAGGATCGAACTCGCGACATGCAGCTTGGAAGGCTGCCGCTCTACCAACTGAGCTACTCCCGCAACGTTGGTAATAACCACTTCACTCGAAGTTTAGAGATGGTGGTGAGAGAAGGATTCGAACCTTCGAAGCTTTCGCAACAGAGTTACAGTCTGCCCCCTTTGGCCGCTCGGGAATCTCACCAATATCGCACTTATCTACAGTGCCGTTCTTTACTCAATTAACTTAACACTTTAAAATGGTGCCGGCACACGGATTCGAACTGTGGACCTACTGATTACAAGTCAGTTGCTCTACCAACTGAGCTATGCCGGCGTTTCTTAGTGTTTCGTACGTTTCGTATCGGAACGGTGTGCAGTTTAGCAAAACTTCCAAACGATGCAAGCGGTTTTTTAAAAAAAACCGCTAAAAACTCATAAAATCAATCCGTTTGATGATAATTCAACCGCTTTGATCACTGCGCGAGCTTTTATTTGAGTTTCATTCCACTCAGATTCTGGATTTGAGTCAGCAACTAGCCCTGCACCAGCCTGTACATACACCTTTTTGTCACGGATAACACAAGTACGGATTGCAATCGACATATCCATTTCACCATGCCATCCCAAATAACCAACAGCCCCGCCAAAAACTCCCCTTTTCACAGGCTCTACTTCATCAATAATTTCCATTGCACGAATTTTTGGGGCACCTGATAACGTTCCTGCCGGAAAGGTGGCTTTAAATACATCAAGTGCATCAATATCATCACGCACTTCTCCTTGTACATTTGAAACAATATGCATGACATGTGAATAACGCTCAATCACCATTTGATCCGTGACTTGGACTTTACCTATTTTCGATACGCGCCCTACATCGTTTCGCCCAAGATCAATCAGCATTAAATGTTCAGCAATCTCTTTTTCATCAGACAGCAAATCTTTTTCTAATGCTATATCTTCTTCTTTAGTTTTACCGCGCGGTCTAGTTCCTGCCAAAGGTCGAACTGTAGCAATACCATTTTCTAAACGAGATAAAATTTCCGGTGACGAGCCAACAATATGAAATGGTTTTTTATCAGTAATCGTTTGCCCTTGAACCAAGAATAGATAAGGTGATGGATTTAAATGACGTAATGCACGGTAAACCTGTAAAGCTTCTCCATCAAAATCAGAAACCATACGCTGCCCAGGTACAACCTGCATCACATCGCCTGCACGGATATATTCTTTAACCTTCTCTACCGTCTCTAAGAATTTTGCTTTACCAGTAATTGATTCAAAATTCGGAGGCGTATGTGGTCGCGCTTGCAAACTAACTGGAGTCGCCAACAACTGTTCTAATTGATCTAATTTTTGTTGAGCGTCTTCATAAGCATTACTCTGCTCTGTATCCGCATGCACAATTAAAAATAGCGTATCTTTAAGATTGTCAAAAACAATGACTGTCTTTGAGAGCATCAACCATAAATCTGGTAGCGCAATCGGATCAGCCGCAGGTACATTCTTTAAACGTGGCTCGATATAGCGGACAGCATCGTAGCCCAAATAACCCACCAAACCGCCCGTAAAGCTTGGTAAGTCCGGTAAGAGTTTAGCCGCAGGAACTTTAAATTGTTTTTGGAATTCACGGATATATTGGAATGGGTCTAGACAATTTTGCTGTGTTACTGATCCGTCAGCATGTTGTATAGATAAAACGCCAGCGTTACAGGAAAAAACTGTTGATTCGCCTAAACCAATCATAGAGTAGCGCGCCCAGTTTTCGCCCCCTTCAACAGACTCAAATAAGTAAGCCTGTGTTTGATCCTTAAAACGAGCAAAAACAGATAATGGGGTTTCTGTATCCGCTAAACGTTGACGATAAACAGGAATGGTATTGTAACCAGCAGCCTTAAGTTGCTCGAATTGCGCTAATGTTGTCATGAATCTTCTCTAATATGGTTTCGATTTAAAAGTGTGTTTTTCTAGATTCGGTTTAGACACGCCATCGAAAAACCATACGCTTATTCATTCTTATCTCCATTTTCTTCATTAGACAATTAACTCAGCAAGACTATCAACAACTTGCTGAGGTTGGCAATCATAGATATTCTCTCCATGATTATAGCCATAGCTAACCACAATACAATCAATTCCAGCACGGCGTGCGGCTTCAATATCATTACTTGAGTCGCCAATCATTAATGATTGTGAAGCAGATATTTTTAGGCTTTCCATGCAATGCAATAATGGTAGTGGGTGAGGCTTTCTTTCAGGTAAGCTATCTCCTCCAAGTACAACTTGAAAATAAGAAGAAAGCTCTAGCGCATCCAGTAACCCTTGAGCAAGTTTGACAGGCTTATTAGTCACACATGCCATTTTGATATTTAAAGTTTGGCAATGTTTTAAAAACTCAGGTACACCTGGGTAAATTTGAGTATTCACACACAGCTCCGCACCATATACCTCTACAAATTTCTGTAATAAAACTTTATGTTGTTCAACATCTAATTTTCCAAATATATGAAGCAGAACACTTTCACAAAGTTTTGAAGCCCCTTTACCTACCCATTCCCGTATTTGTGCTTCTGTTACCGATGGCCAACTAAGTGATTGCAGACTTAAGTTCATAGACCGATATAAATCGGCAGCGGAGTCAACCAACGTTCCATCTAGGTCAAATAAAATTAAATCGCGCTTACTTAGTTGTGCAACAGACATTTTCTTCTACTCAAAATTAAAAAGGCATGCGTTTAGCATGCCTTGATTGTAAAAGCACCAACGAATTATTTAAAGAATAACCACGCCAATACAGCTAAAATCACTAAAATAATAATGGTCACTAGACCAATAGATGCATTCTTTTGCTGCTCTTTCTCTTCAGTAACCCGAGAAACTGGCTCCTCAATAGCAACAGGGGTTTGTTCTGGCTGAGGATGAATATCTACCCCTTCAGGAATCGGTGCTGGTTTTGGCACAGAAACTCGCTGAGGCATTCCATCACGACTCACTTCAGTTTCCGCTGCACGCTCCGCAATACTTGGCATACCTTGATCGCTTAAATCTTGTGTTGGTGCAGTTTGTACTGGCTCCACCTCAATTTCAGCTAAATCAGTATTTTCTTGTGCAGGGGCGAAAACTGAAAATTTTAAACTTGCGAATTGAACAATATCACCATCATGCAACTGTTTTTCTTGCTCAATACGAATATCGTTTACAAACGTACCATTCGATGAATTAAGGTCTTGCACCCATAGCGCTTGATCTTTTAACAGCAATGCTGCATGGCGTCGTGAAATTTCAGCAGCCTGTAGTAATAAATCGGCATCTTGATGACGTCCCACCAACATATCACGATCAACATTAATTTCTTGGCCAGTAAATTCACCAGTAATTGCTTGTAATTTCCAAGTCATGCCTATGTCCTATTCATTTTTTATTAATCATAACATGCTACTACGGCGCTGTGCTTGGACGCAGTGTCGTTGTTGTTACTGTATTTTTAGTACGATTAATTTCTGGATCAGGCAACTGTAGTGTTTGCTTTTGGACGGTAGGTTCTACAGCTACCGGCGTAGTTATGGTCGAACTTTTACCACCTGATGGAACCTGTTGATAATTTTTTGGCTTAGAGGCGATACTCGGCGGGGTCATTTTTTGGTTATAAATATCATCAACTTGCTCAGGTAATTTTGCAAAGTTGCCATTTTTATCCATAGCCAATTGCAAGCTATAAAGTTGATTATAGCGCTGCTGAGATAAACGGCGTACATCATTTGCATCGCCCACAATTGTTGGGTGAATAAAAACGAGAAGGTTACGTTTAGTATTGCTTCGAGTATCTGAGCGGAATAAACGTCCTAAATAAGGAATACTACTTAAACCAGGAATGCCCTGACGGTTAAACTCAACGTCATCTGAAACCAAACCACCTAAAACTACTGTTTGGCCATGTTCGGCTAATACAGCCGTTTTAATAGCACGTTTATTAGTAATTAAGTCCGCAGCTTGTCCTTTATTTGCTTGAACATTTGAAACTTCCTGTTCAATTTCAAGGCGAACTGTACCATTCTCACCAATATGAGGAATGACTTTTAATGTTACACCGACATCTTTACGCTCCACAGTTGTATAGGGATTGATACCTGTACTATTGGTAGTGACCGAACCTGTTACAAATGGAACGTTTTGACCTACAACAATATAAGCCTCCTCATTATCCATAGTCACAATAGAGGGAGTAGACAATAAATTAGAAGCTGTATTCTCTTTTAAAGCTTGGATTAGGGCTCCATAAAGTTGACGAGAACCATCTGCACCTTCTTTATATTTTCCTAATGCGATTGAGCTACCAGCACCAATTGCGCTTCCCAAACCAGCAGCTCCTCCTGTTAAATAGCCAGCTGCCAGCGAAGCTAAACTTGAACCCGCATTTGTAAAGTTAATCAAGCCTATACCACTATTAATATCACCAAGAGCCCATTGCACCCCTAACTGATCCGCATCTTTACCAGAGACTTCAATAATTGCAGCTTCGATGAGTACTTGTTGACGGCGAACGTCAAGTTGCTGAATCGCAGACTCAATTTCACGCATTAATTGGGGATCAGCTTTAACTACCAATGAGTTCTGAGCATTATCTGCAATAATACTCACACCGTTTTGATTAAAGCTGGTGATATTGTTCTGATTACTACTGTTCGAATTACCGTTTAGGTTAATTGCAGGAGTTGAAATTGAGGTACCACTTGAACCCGATGTATTTGAACCAGAATTCTGGTTATTACCAATTAAACTATTAATCGGATTCGATGAGTTAGATGAATTATTACTATTATTCGATGAAGATACTGCCTGTCCTGTGACTAAGCCTTGCAAAATTTCAGACAAGTTTTTAGCACTGGCATATTTCAAACGGAAAACTTTTAAGCCACCTAAACGATCTGCCGAAGGTACATCCAGCATCTCAATCATATGACGAATACGTTTACGTGTTTGCGGATCACCTTTTATTAAAATACGGTTTGTCCGATTATCAGCAATAATACGAATACGGGCACCACTAAAATCTTTAGATGCGCCTGTTGCGCTCATCGCTTCAAGCTGGGTAATAATTTCTTCTGCTTGGCTCGACTGAAGCGTGATCGCTTCAATATCATTTTGCCCAGTTCCATCCAAGTTACGAATAATATTTTCAAGTTGATAAATATTCGCAGCTCTATCAGAAACAATAAGTGCATTGGTTCCTGCAATTGCCGCCATATGTGCAAATTGCGGCATTAAGGGACGGAGTGCTGGAATTAAGTCATTTGGATTAGTATTTTCCAGCCAAATCACACGTGTAACGATTTGATCACCACGGACCCTATTTCTAGAATCATAAGGAATTCCCGAGTTTTTAACATTGCTATCCGGTACAAGCTTAATGGTATTACCAGAAGGAATTGCAACCACCCCGTTTACATTTAAGACCCCAAGAAATAGGTCATAAACTTCATCTTTATTTAATGGCTTATTAGAAATAACCGTGACATTACCACGTACTCTCGGATCTACAGCGAAATTTTTTCCTGTAATGTCTGCAACTTCATTAATAAAGGCAGTTAAGTCAGCATCACGTAAATTGATCTTCCATGTTTGGGCATAGGCACTGCTAGTTACTGTCGCAATCAATGGGGCTGCTGCAAGTAATGCCCAAAGTGGACGTTGATGATTCAATAAAGCCATAACTCGCGATATTTCCTAACTCTTATGGTGACGTGTTATCACTAAAAATTTTGTTGTATGGTCATCACTTGATCACCACGTTTTATTTCTATTTTTACTTGCCCTGCTCGACGAGCCTGCTCAAGTAATTGCACATCCGTTTGCCCTTGCCCAACCGTTTGACCATTCAAAGAGACAATTCGATCGCCAGGTCTTAAACCTAACTTATTTCTAAGTGCAGTCGGTGTACGTTCTGTAACTTCATAGCCTTCACCTGAGTTACCACTTACCCCCATATCTCGGAGATACTGCTCTCGGTTACCTTGCATCTGCTGGATCGCTTGTCCCAATGCCTGTTGGGCCGTATTCATAGGCTCTGTAGGTTGAGACGGTGTAGCACTTTGTTGTGAAGCATCCGGAGTCATCGGTTGATATAAACCATTTGGCAAACCTTTGAACTGAAGTTCACGGGTACTGCCATTTCCTTGACTCAACACAACATGATCCCAATACACCTCTGCCAATTGGTAAGAAGTTGAACCAATGGTTTCACCAACTCGATAACGCTCAGCAGTATTATCAATTTTAATAACAGCAGAGGAAAACCGGTTTGGATAGCCGACCATTACACCCTGCAATTCTAAATTCACGCTTTCTTGAGCCGCATTGGCAGAAGGTTCGTTAAAAAGTGAAAAAGTACTAATATTTGGTATTTGTGGTTGTTGAGAACCGAGTTCTACCCGATCAAATTGCATCAGTTGAGGAGGCGCAATCACCAACCAAAAAAAAGAAGCGAGTTTCCAGCATAACCATAAAATTAAAATGGCAAGGACCACTACACTCAGTCGATCTAATTTTTGCCATTGCAATTGCTGTAATTTATCAATCCATACTTTCATTAGTTGCCACCTTGTAATAATGGTTGGCGAGAACTAATAACAAAAGTATCCAAACCGGCTTTACCGTCATATGATGGAACATTGAGTAATAAACGCTGTGTGAGCTGAACATCCAGCATCATATTGGCATCTAGTAAAAGATTGGCCATTTTTTGATTACGCTGATCACGGATGTCCACTTGTAGCTGTCCGTTCTGGTCAGTTAATTGCCCGCTTAAAGAAGGCATATTCATACGATCTTGACGATCACCAATATTATAAATGAGCGCCCCACCACCCCAATGCAATTGCCCATCAACTGCCGCAAAGCCTTGCTCTTTTTTATAATTAAACTGGATATCTTTAAGTTGAATACTGTTTACAGGCCATTGCCAATTTACAATTTGCTTCAGTGTTTCAGGAGCAATCTGGCCATTCATATCCCTTACAATAACTTTTTTTCCAAAACCATACGCCATAATCCCCGTTAATTGCGTATTACCACTATGAATATCAACATCTGCAGCAAAGCGTAATAAAAGTAAGTCTAGCGGTCTCGTTTTCCAGTGGATAGTGCCTCGTAACGCTCCACGGTGCCAGTCTGCCTGCCCCTGCCAGATATTGCCACTTACATTATGGACAGTTTGATTATTCTTTGAAAATTTAGAGATAAGCCAAGTCGCCGGAATCTGTAAAATAATAAAAATTAAAAATGCAATGAGGGCAAAAAACCACCACTTCCATTGCTTAGACTTTTTCTTCATTCAGCCTTACCAACATGCAAATTATCATCCTTATATGAGAGTTCCTCTCTAGTCTGACATTATGCATACTTTTTCAACATCGCCAATTCACTTCATATAAAAAAACCAAGCAATCGGGCTTGGCGTCTCGCTAAAGACTATAAGTTGAACGTATGACAAAATCATGAAAATTACGATTGATCTTGCTAAATGAAAATTTAGTCTCAACAATGCTCTTAATTAGGAACTCAAGCACCTTATTGAATATTCATATTTAAAATAAAATTTTTTTTTAATTCTTTTAAAAATAAAAAAGCCAAGCAGAATCGCTTGGCTTTTTAAGAGGCAATACAATTAGATTAAGAAATCTTCAAGTTTTGCACCTTTTTCAATTTCAGCAACTAACCAACGTGGTTGTTTACCGCGACCAGTCCAAGTCTCTTCAGCATTGTTTTTGTTACGGTAACGTGGTTCTACAGATTTACGTGTTGTTTTCTTACGTTTTTGAGCGCCAAATTCTAGAAGCTGTTCAACACTAAAACCTACATTTTCAGCAATTTCGATAATTTGATTATAAGCATCTTCGATTGCTTGATCTTTTTTGCTTGCAATTAAAGCTTCTGCTTCTTCTTGTAAGCGTTTTAACTCTTCAACAGATAATTCACTAATATCCGGTTTCATTAATAAATACTCCAGTCTTACTGACAATTCAAATAATACAGACAAAATTTAAAAACATTAAATCATAACCAATAGTATTTATAATCTATTCAATAAGCAATAGTTTGAAAGTCAAGTTCATCAGAATAACGCTATAAATTTACTTTTTAATTACATTAGTAATTATAATTGTAATATATTTTCTTAATATTTATTTAAGCTAAATGTATTAAATCATGCCCAACTGATTTTTCTAATTCAATAATTTTACTTTTTACTTCACTTGGTATTTCACATTTTAATCCTGTCATTTTATTCACACAAACCATAACTGCTTCACCTGTAGCAACGATTTGCTGCTGAGATTCACTCCATAATATATAAGCCATACGGAACGCGCTCTTACGTAGCTCTTCTACACGAACCCCTACTTTCAATACATCTGGATAAAACACAGGTTTTAAATATTTGCACTGACTTGAAGCAACAACAGTATATATATTTGGAGTCAATATATTTACATTTTCCATATATAAAATACGTGAGCTTTCAATATATCTATAATATTGCACATTATTGACATGACCAAAAGCATCCATATCTCCCCATGCTACTTTCTGGTCGTATATTACAGGGTAGACAGACAGTTCTTTCATTTTTACCTCAGATTTTAAATTTTAAAAAATTCGCATCATTTTCAAAGATTAGGTTTAACTGTTTGATTAACTCATCATCTTCTTTTAAGGTTGATTTAATACGTAAATAGCTCATTAAAATATTATCTGGATATAAACTTAATAATATTTCTGCTTCAGCTTGACGACCTGTTGCCATGTAAACATGCCATTTTGCAAATGTTAAAACTGGCAAATTCATATATTGAGATTCAAATTGATTAATCTTTTCTTCGACATCGGCATAGTCAGGAACCTGCTTAAGCAATTGTTGCTGAAACCATAAGTAAAATACTTCCGGATCGAATTGCTCTTTGAGTAAATGCAAGGTTAATGCTTCATGCTGAATACTCATTTCTGGCATACGGGCCAAAAGTTTTAACCATAACAATTTACTGCTATAAGGTCTGGTTTGAATTTCTGACTCTAAATCCAGATAGCGCTGTTGCAGTGCTTGTAAATCATCAATTGAAGCTTGATCAAACTGTTGAAGTAATTGTTGTAACCATAAATCACGATGTTCAGCGTCCAACAAACCATATTTCATAGAACGCAAGTATACCCATGGTTGTTGTAAAGCAAGCTGGCCCCAAAGCGCCGTTAAACGTTGTTGATATGCTGTCTCAATCTCTTCAAGCCATGGCGATAACTGATGCTGATATAAAAACTCAAGATGGGTTAAGGCACGTTCAGCTTCGTTTTGTGCCAAGAATATTTCAATACGCTGTAATTCTGCTAACTCAAAAGCCATTGGGGGGGATTGATCCAAGGCCTCTAAAGCTTTTTGGTAATCTCCACTTAAAACTAGAAATTTGGCATCAATAATATTTTTTAGAAGGCCTGATTGAGTAAAAACACGTTCGATAAATACCCGTTGATCTTCAGCAGCCTCTAATAACCAGACAATACCTAATTGTTCATACGGATGAAGGTTTTTAAACTGAAAAATATTCTCTCTCTTTCTTTGTTCCCGAGAAGAATAACGCTTAATCCAAAGCCATATCACCTGAGCAATAAAGCTCATCACAACAAACGTAAAGACTAATCCCCATACATTTGTTTGCAATTGTAATTGCCGCCAGTAAATATAGACATAACCCATACCATAGCCATAACTGAATAAGGCCAAGGCTGCAAACAGGATTAAGCTAATTAAAAAGTAAACCCACAGGAGATGCTTCATATGTCCTCCTTATGAGCCGATTAGACCAAGTGTCGATAATTTAGGAACAGGCACTACTGATAAATGTGCCACTTTAGCAATACGGTTTTTGAGTTGTTGGCTAGTTGCATCGGGTAATTCATTTAGTTTTTGCATTACAGTCTGCAACTCATTTTGATATTCAGCCATTTTTCCTTGGTTTAAAGCTTGCTCAGCAATTAATAGCCTTAATTGCACTTCTTTAAGCACTACACTTCGGTTCATTAAATTAATAGACGGCGTTTCTACTTTCTCAATACGGAACCATTTTTTCCACCATGACACAGCCTCGGATTGGTCCATCTCAAATTTAGGCTGCTTTAAGGCTTGCTGAATATTTTTATCAATATTCTGAAGTAAATCATCAATGAGTTGATGTCGCTGATTTTGAGCAAGCACAAACTGTTGAATGGCCTGCTTATCTTGCTCAAGAGCCTGATTTAAGCTGTGTTGTAATGCGGGAGCAATTCCATATTGTGGTAGGGTCTGCTGTAGTTGGGTTAGATGATCTACAGCATAAATAAATTGCTGTTGGTCAATTGCAAACTGGATTAACTCTAATTTTTGTTTAATTAATACGGTCGGTGCAATTCCGGTTTGAACAACTTCAGTCGTTGCTAAAGGTGTTGTTTTAGAATTATGACTTGGTTGATTTTGAATTTGTCTTTGCAAAGCAACCAATTGATCATTCAAATTGGCATATTGCTGTTCAGATTGTAGCAAGCTTTGCTGAAGTTCAGGAACGGTACGAGAAATTTGCCACATATCGTAGCTGAGCTTAGCCACCCAAGCGATGCCCAGCAAAATGATGATAGAAACAAGTTTTCTCATACGAATCCTTATAATGCCTGAATGTGATGAATCATCCCCGAAGGCGATAAATTTTCAAGTTGAATAATGTGAAAATGAGCTTGTTGCTGATCGCGATAGTCTTTAACAAGTTGAAAAAGGCGTGGTCCTAAAACTAAATATACGCAATCAGGTTGTGCCTTATTTTTTAAACAAAGCTCTAACCAGTATTTCCAGCTCGCCTCACTGGTAATTAAGACGAGCCATTTATCTAAATTATAATTTGAATTCTGTGTCAGATGTTTGAATATCGAATATGAAGCTTGCGGACACTGCCGGCGATATAGAACAAAATTTAAAATCTGAATTCCTTGCTGTTGCAAAGTTTCCATCATAAATTGACGGCCGCCTTCACCTCTCCAAAAAGCTACACTACCTGATTTTTGCATACGATGAAGAAGAGGCAAGTTAAGCATTCCCTCGGAAGTTTCAACCTCAGGAACATGCGCTTCAATCCCATAGTCGTGAAGACGATTAGCCGTCGCCTGCCCCACCGCAATCCATTGAATATGTTTTAGCTCATCTATTTTTAAACCACTTTGTGTTAAATACTGCATCCCCACATCAACAGCAGTGGGACTAACCACTACAATCGCTTGTGCGCCAGTTAACTGCTGATAGAGTTGAGAGAGTGATTCTGAAAAAGGTTGAGCAACCAGTTCTAAAAGAGGTAAAGACTCGACCTGAAACCCCTTATTCTGCAAAGCATGAGTTAATTCAGCCGCACGCGAGTCAGGTCGGGTATTAATAAACAACATAGCGTTAGTAGAGGGCCTTTAATAAATCACCAGCGCCTTGATCAAGTAAGTTCCGAGCAAGGTTTTCACCTAATTGCTGAGCATTATTCGCTTCATCTGTAAGCTCAGCCCGTAATAATGTTTGCCCATCAACACTACCTACACGGCCTTCAATATGAATTTTTCCATCTTGTAATGTTGCATAACCTGCAATCGGCACCTGACAACCACCTTCAAGATAGGCATTGAATGCTCGCTCAGCACGTACACATACATCTGTCTCTGGGTGTAGAAGTGGCTGAATTAAAGCCAACACTTCTTGGTCATCTGCACGGCATTCCAAACCAAGAGCGCCCTGACCAACCGCAGGCAAACTTACACTTGGCTCGATACAGTGGCGAATGCGTTCTGCCAATCCTAAACGTTTTAAACCAGCACTCGCCAAGATAATAGCATCATATTGACCATCGTCTAGCTTCGCTAAGCGGGTACCGACATTACCACGTAAATCAATAATTTGTAGATCTGGACGTTGTTTTAAAATTTGTGATTTACGACGTAAACTTGAGGTGCCAACTTTTGCTCCCTGCGGCAAATCAGCAAATTTTTCAAATTTATTCGAAACAAAAGCATCTAACGGATCTTCACGTTCGCAAATTACGGCCAAAGTTAAACCTTCTGGTAACGCCATCGGAACATCTTTCATTGAATGTACAGCAAGATCCGCACGACCATCTAAAAGTGCTGCTTCCAATTCTTTAACGAACAACCCTTTGCCACCAATTTTTGCTAAAGGTGTATCTAAAATTTTATCGCCCTGCGTGACAAACTTAACCAACTCCACCGTTAAATCTGGGTGAAGCTCCTGTAAACGGGCACGAATATGTTCTGCCTGCCAAAGAGCAAGTGGGCTTTGTCGTGTAGCAATTTTCAAGGTTTTCATAAATTCAAGCATGGGCTGGTCAAACAATACACCCTAAACTTAACTTGATCCCTTAAAATTGCAAGTAAAATCTCACAAGCAAAAATAAGATGAATACAGGTTAAAGTTGGTGTATCCGTTCTCTAAGGGTAGATAAATGACGGCGGCTTACGGAAAGTCTTTCATCTAAGCCACGTAAGCGAACCTGATATTGGCCCGAACTTACTAGCTCTAAACCATCTAAATAAGCAATCGAGACCAATGCATTACGGTGAATACGGATGAACTGATCCGCGAACTCAGTTTCAAGTTCTTTAAGTGTTTCGTCAATCAATACGCTGCCATTTTTATGACGTACCGTGACATATTTCTGATCTGCTAAAAAGTAATAGATATTTTCAACAGGAATTAGCTCAACCCCACGATAGGTTTTAGCAGCAATTTGATGACGTTGTGTTTTTAAATCCTGTAAAAGCTCAGGTTTAGGCAAAGCGCTGAGCTGCGCTTGCGTTAGCTGGGTTAATTGCTTAAATGTCTGCTCCAGCTCTTGAGGATCAATGGGCTTAAGAAGATAAGCTTGTGCTTGTGACTTAAATGCCTCCAATGCATGCTGATCATAAGCTGTGCAAAACACTATGGCAGGTCGAGGATTAAGTTGGCTTAATTGCTCCGCACAGACGAGACCATTCATACCCGGCATCTGGATATCAAGTAAAATCACATCTGGGTGATGAAGCCGTGCCTGTTCCAAGGCATCTTGGCCATGATGAGCTGTTGCAACAACCTCATGTCCCATCTTTGAAACTAAACGTGACAATCGTTCCACTGCAAGTGGTTCGTCATCACAAATTAGCACCTTCATTCATCCTCCTTATCACCGTTAACTTGGTCCATTTTTTTATGGTTAACTCTGACTGACTTATTATTTTGATTGGTATTGATAGCTCATAATAGTGGTATATAAAGCCTCACCCTTATATACCTGGAATCTCACTGAATTCCCATAATACGCTTTTAAGCGCTGTTTAACATTTTCAAGAGCGATTCCATGCCCTTTCCGTGAATTTATTGTATCGTGTGTATAAGGGTTGGTAATGACTATACTGACCTGATTTTGCAATATTTCAACCAATACCCCAATGGTTGCTTTACCCATCATTGGTTCTACCCCATGAAAAATACTATTCTCTAATAAAGGTTGTAATGTCAATAAAGGAATAGTGACCTGTTTTAATTGCAAAGGTTCAATTTCCACTTTCCATTCGACTTTTAAACGCTCGCCCAAACGTATTTGCTCAATCATTAAATATTGTTTACTAAGCTCAATTTCTTCATGCAAGCTCACTAATTTTAATTCTTGAAAACTCGCCCTAAACAGTCGTGACAGGCTAATTAACATACTTTCTGCTTTATCTGGATCTATCGTTATTAAACTCACCACATTATTTAGACTATTAAATAAAAAATGAGGATGAATGCGAGCCTGCATTGCCTGAATACGGGCATTTAATTCTGCATATTGTTGGTGTAACCATTGTTCTCGAACATATAAATAACGCAGACAAAAGGCCCCTAATAATATTCCATAACTTAAATATAAAGGGACATTGGTAAAATAAATGCTCCAGTCCTGCGCTATAACAGATGTTTTTTTCAAAACTCCAAACTGAAAAAAATTGCTTATTATGGTGGTTACCACAACTATCGCTTGCAGCATAACAAAGCCAATTATCAAAGCATATTTTTGCTGTAGCTGACTAAAAAAATCCTGAAAATGTTCAACCAAGGCAAAAAAAGACAAAATCACCCAGTTAATAAAAACGATGTATTGTAAAAGACGTGAGCCGTTTAATGCATGCCAAGACTGTGCTTCAGCCAAAGCTAAAACCAGAGCTAAAACATTACTTGCGATAATTAATTCTAATAAATGTTGCCAACGATCAATTTTCGTAAAAAAATAGGAGGAATTTTGATTTCGATATGCTGTAGAAAACAACTTTGTTTGTTGAGCTTCGGCAAGTGATATACTCTTTTTTATTTTACTGAGCCACCATGACCACATCTTCAAATCCCCCTAATTCAGCAGCCCCAAACCAAACCTCAGGTATGTGGGGTGGTCGTTTTTCTGAAGCGACGGATGCTTTTGTAGCCGAATTTACCGCCTCTGTTCAATTTGACCAGCGTTTTTATAAGCAAGACATCGCTGGTTCTATTGCGCATGCTACCATGCTTGCGAAAGTTGGCGTACTGACAGAAGCAGAACGAGACGACATTATTGAAGGTTTAAGCACCATTCGTGCAGAAATTGAAGCTGGAACTTTTGAATGGCGTATCGATCTTGAAGATGTTCACATGAACATTGAATCACGTTTGACTCAACGTATCGGTATTACAGGTAAAAAACTTCACACTGGCCGTAGCCGTAACGACCAAGTTGCAACTGATATCCGTCTTTATCTCCGCGATGAAATTGACGACATTTTAGGCTTATTAGAGCGTTTACAAAAAGGTTTGTTGGGCTTGGCTGCCAAAAATGTAAATACTATTATGCCTGGCTTTACACACTTACAAACAGCTCAACCGGTAACTTTCGGCCATCACTTGTTGGCATGGTTTGAAATGTTAGTTCGTGATACTGAACGTCTTCAAGACTGCCGTAAGCGTGTTAACCGTATGCCACTTGGGTCTGCGGCTCTCGCTGGTACAACTTACCCGATTGACCGTGCTTATACAGCAGAGTTACTAGGCTTCGAAGCTGTATCTGAAAACTCTCTTGATGCTGTATCTGACCGTGATTTTGCTATCGAATTTAATGCAGCAGCATCTTTAATCATGATGCATTTATCGCGTATGTCTGAAGAACTTATTCTTTGGACTTCTGCACAGTTTAAATTCGTAAATATTCCTGATCGCTTCTGTACTGGTTCTTCAATCATGCCGCAGAAGAAAAACCCTGATGTTCCAGAACTCATCCGTGGTAAATCTGGCCGCGTATTTGGTGACTTAATTAGCTTACTTACGCTTATGAAAGGTCAACCACTGGCTTACAACAAAGACAACCAAGAAGATAAAGAACCTTTATTTGATGCCATTGATACCGTCCGTGGTTCACTCATGGCGTTTGCTGACATGATCCCTGCATTGGTTCCAAATGTTGAAATCATGCGTGAAGCTGCTCTTCGCGGATTCTCTACAGCAACTGACCTGGCTGACTATTTAGTGAAAAAAGGCGTTGCGTTCCGTGATGCGCATGAAATTGTAGGTAAAGCTGTTGCATTAGGTGTTGCTGAAGAAAAAGATTTATCTGAGTTAACACTTGAGCAATTACAACAATTCTCTGACCTAATTACAGCAGATGTATTTGATAAAGCTTTGACACTAGAAGCTTCGGTAAATGCACGTGATCATATTGGCGGAACTTCACCAAAACAGGTTGAAGCTGCGATTGCACGTGCCCATAAACGTCTAGAACAGTTATACGCTTAAGGATACAAAATGAGTCGACAAGTATTTTGCCGTAAATACCAAAAGGAAATGGAAGGATTAGACTTTGCTCCATTTCCAGGTGCTAAAGGTCAGGAATTTTTTGAAAATGTTTCTAAGCAAGCATGGCAAGAATGGTTACAGCACCAAACTACGCTAATTAATGAAAAGCGTTTAAACGTGTTTGAACCAGAAGCGAAAAAATTCCTTGAAGAGCAACGTGAGAAGTTCTTCAATAATGATGAGAGCGTTGAAAAAGCGGAAGGCTGGAAACCAGAATAACAGGTTTATTCCAAGCCCATCATCTTTTAAAAAGGCAGGTTTATATACATAGACCTGCCTTTTTTTACGTGAAACTTACACAAACATATAAAGCCTTACATAGAGCGCACAGGACTCTACATGACATGAAATGGCTGAAACTTTAATATCAATTCATAGCAAGTAAGACACGATCCCTGTCGTGTTTTCTCTTAATGCACTTGATTTTCTGTCCTGAACTTCCCCCCAAAGTTCGGGACATTTTTTTATCTATTATTTAAAAAAATAAAAAAGCCTTGTCTGAAACAAGGCCTTTAAATATCTCAGCTCACATATTACTTTTCGTGTACTTTTGCTTCAATTTCTTCAATTTTGGTATGACGTGCATCAAAACCTTTTGCCATGTAAATGACTTGTTCAGCAATATTACGAGCGTGGTCACCAATACGCTCTAAAGAACGTAAAACCCACATCACATTAATTACACGAGCAATATGACGCGGGTCTTCAATCATATAAGTCATTAAAGTACGCGTTGCCGACTGATATTCACGGTCGATATCAGCATCAGCTAAAAGTACACGTAATGCTTGATCTGCATCTAAACGTGCAAAAGCATCAAGTGCGTCATGAATCATGACTCGTACTTGGTTACCAATATGACGTGTTTCCATGTAGCCACGAGGAGAACCGCCCTCTTCACATAGATTTTGCGCAATACGGGCAATTTTTGCAGCTTCATCCCCAATACGCTCTAGGTCAGTATTGGCTTTACTCATGGCAATTACCATACGCAAGTCAATTGCTGCCGGATGACGACGTGCCAAAATCAGCGTCAGCCCTTCATCAATATCACGTTCATATTGATTGACTGCATTATCTTTAAATTGAACATCAATTGCTAAGTTCGCATCTGTATCAAGCAAAGAATGAATTGCATTGGCAACCTGTTGTTCGACCAAGCCACCCATGGTCATAAACTTTGTGTTCACATCTTGCAAATCTTCATTAAATTGAGAAGAAATATGATGGCTTAACACCGGATTACTCGGACTCAAGGGAAGCCTCCAACATGATGGCGCAGGGATAAAATGATTGAGCATTAAAACACATCAATCATTAAATTTTTATGACAAAATTAAATTTCAGATAAAAGCATTTTTTTATTACTGATACGTTAACCAGCTATTTAATTCAACTAGATCTTTTTCTCCTAGCTGACCTACAGCCGCTTTTAAACGTAATACATTTAATAAATAGTCATACTGAGCATTAAGATAATCCTGTTTTGCTGAAAAAGCATTACGCTGCGCCAATAAAACATCGACCATACTTTTTAAGCCTTCGTTATAACTTGCTTTTGAAGCTTGAGAAACAAGTGCTGAAGAGTCCATTGCCGCCTTTCTTGCTTCAAGCTTTACTCGGTCGGTATCTACCTGCATAAAAGCACTTTTCACATCGACATTGGCACGGCGAATGGCCGCATCAAGTTGGGCTTGCGCTTTATTTAACTCCACACTAGCTTTTTTAATAGAAGTTCGAGTCCGGCCTCCATTAAATAAGTTCCAGTTCATCTCTACCCCGACCTGATCAAACTTCCCATCAGTCGAAATCAGCGTTTCGGGCGTTTGTTTGGTATAACCATAACTCGCCACTGCATCTATCTGTGGATAAAGTGCAGCTTTTTCCACACGACGTTGATCTTCAGCATATCGCTTTTGTAAACGTGCTTGCTGAATCTTTAAATTTTGTTGTTGGGCTAATCCTAACCACTCATCGAGCTGTGCCGGATAAGGTTTTTGAAAGATAAAATCATTTCTCAATACAGCAAGCTTATCTTGATACGGACCAATATATTCAGATAGTTGCTCTTGAGCCAATAGAAGCTGCACATTGGTAGCAATACGGTTGGCTCTGGCATTTTGATACTGGGCATTTGCTTCACTCACATCACTACGTGCTACCAACCCTTCTTTAAGCTTGGCGTTCATCATATTGAGCTGTTCAAGCAAAGCTTTTTCTTCTTGTAAATATGCAGCGGTAAGTGCCTGTTGACGCAGTACATTAAAATAGGCTTCAGCTACATTTAAAACATGATCTTGTTTTTGCAGTTTTAAAGTAATTTCACTAAGGGCAACCGAAGTTTTAACCTGTTTATAACCTTCCCATGCATCCATACGAAAAAGAGGCTGACGGGCAGATAAAGTAGCCTGTTTGGTAGTCGATGTATTACTTACCAAAGCATCGGAAAGTCCTTCCTGATCAACACCAGGAAAATTTGAACGCTTTACCGTTTGTCGATTACGGGTAATATTTCCAGACAATGTAACTGTTGGTAATAAAGCGCCTGTTGCTAAGCCTAAATTAAGCTGATCTGCTTCAAACTGTTGTTGATTCGCTTGCCACGTCGGATCATTTAGTTTTGCGCGCTCATAAGTTTCAACTAAATCTAGAGCAAAACTCGACGATGTAAAACTCCATAAACCCGCAACAAGCATTAATTTTATTTTCATTGTTTAAATCAACGATAAAACTTGGCTTTAAGACTAAGAAAAATTTAATTTAAACTCAAGCCAGTAAAAGTTTTCATTTTTTATGTATTTTCAGGCTTTGATAACATCAAAATACAAATGAAAATCAAAAACATGCCTACCCACCCAATCCATGAGACACTCTCGCCAACCAAAACAATGGCAAAAATTGCTGCAACAAGAGGTTCAAATAAAGTTAAAGTGGTGGCTTTACTGGCATTTACAGTTTTTAACCCAAAACCAAAAAGCAAATAACCCAAAAACATAGGAATCAGCATCATATAGCCAGCAACAAGTAAATTTGTTGAACTTTGCAGTAACCCACCACCTGTAATTAATAAAGTTGGAAGCAAGATTACTGCCCCACCACCCATAATCATGCCCATTGCAGCTTTAGCAGCAATACCTCGGTCTATTAATCTTTTTGCAGCCCATGAATAAAGTGAATATGTTGCACCCGCTACCAGCCCAAGAAAAATACCAAAAATTTTATTCCACTCATTTGTACTCTCTTGTGCTGCGTGGCTTTCGCCCATAGATAACAAACTTACCCCTACAACACCCAACACAAAACTTAGGAACCATGTTTTAGATAAAACTTTACGGTCAAAGAATCGCTCTAAAACTGCTGCAATGAGTGGAGCCGAACCAATTGAAACCACCGTACCAATCGTAATTCCGGCATAATGCATGGAAGAATAAAAAGCTAGGGGATATATCCCAACTGCCATAACACCTAAAAGAATAATAGAAATATTTCGCCCAATAAATTGTCGGTGTTCCCGAATGGCCTGAGATGCAATCAATGCCTGTAAAAGCCCACCTCCCCCCATAGCAACCGCGCCAATTGCAAGTGGTCCGAGTGTTGGGGCAAATGCTGCGGCTGTCCCCGTGGTTCCCCATAAGAAAGAGGCCACTAAAATTGCAATAGTGCCACCATAACTACTATTTTTAATAAGGCTAATCATGTTGGCATTCTCGATCTAAAATATCTTCTGCCATTTGTCTCGCTAATTGAAGTTGACGGCTACTACCCTCTAAACCAGCTCTTGCCATCGACCCTTCTAATAAAAAAGAAAGTTGTGAGGCGATATAGCTAACACGCTGTGAATCTTTTAATAAGCGATTTAAATGCTCGGCAACAATCGCCTCAACTTGTTCTTTATGTTGTCTTACAGCATTTCGTCCTGAACTGTTCGCCGAGAACTCTGCGGCAGCATTTAATAGCCCACATCCTCTAAAACCCTTTTCATAAGCAAACTCGGCATGATCTTGATAGGCATCAAATACGGCCAAAATAGCTTCTTTAGCTGTTTTTGTTTTTTCTAAACGCTTTTGATAAAGGTCTAACCACTCTTGATGTCGTGCAGCAATATAGGCATCAACAAGTTCACCTTTTGAAGAAAAATTATTGTAAAGCGACATTTTAGCTACATCTGCTTTAGCCGTAACCGTATTAATTCCTGTTGCAGTAATGCCATCGTTATAAAACAGTGTTGCCGCTGCATCGAGAATTTTCTGTCTTGCTGTTCTATCATTCATAGCTTTTACTTAAGTAGACCGACCTACCTAATAATAAAGATTTCTAACAGTGATGCAATCTTTTTAAGCGTTATAATTTGAGCAATATCAATTTCGATAAAAATATAAAGATGAAAAAAATTCTAATGATGAGTATGTGCGGCGCACTACTTTTAACTGGCTGTAATAAAACATCACAGCAAGATCAAACTGTATCTAAAGAGCAAAAATCAACTGCGCAAAAGGCCACCGAACAGCGAGACAGTAGCTGCTTACAAATTATGGTAGCCATGCACACGATTAATCAGAACAGTAAAATAGAAGACTTAAATCAAATTAATGAAAAGCTTAAAACCTGTGTTCCTTCGTTAAAAAATGAGGAACAGCTTAAGCTAATTGAAGCTTCAACAGCCATGTATCAACGTTTTATTAAACAAGACTACACTGAAAAAACAGGGAGAGCTTTTGAAGCATTTGGCTATGCTGTTTTAGAACAGAAACAAGACCTTAAAAAGGTGATTCAAAGTCAGAAAAAGCTCTTCGCCCAACTGAGCCCGCGTGATCAATATTTACTTCAACATGAAGGCCAAGCCTATATTGAGCTGCTCTATCAAGGTGAAGGTATGTTTACTTATCGTCGCCAGCCAAACTACTTAGTTGATGTTTTTTCTAAGGCTTTACCCGCTGACCAGAAAGAATTTTTATCTCGTATGGCAAAAGACAATCAAGACATTTTCTATAACGATGGTGCTTTGGCTGTTTCATGGAAAGAGCTTACTGAACGTGCTTTATTTTGGGAAAAGTTTATTCAAAAATATCCAAAGAGTTATTTTATTAATGATGCCAAAATACTCTTTAATGAATATCGATACTTCATTTTCTTTGGTCTAGATAACACACCTGTGTCAAACGAATATGCCCCGAACACATGGTTTGACCCTGATGCACTTCAGCAAATCCGCTTTTTATCAACTCAGAGCCAATCAAGTTTAGCGAAACCTGCCCAACAATTTCTTAAATTTATTGCCACCCCTGTCGATGAGCGCAATAAGCAATTTAAAATAGATTTAACTGATGAAAATGGGCAAAAAAAATCAACTTACCAGATTGTGCATGAACAGCTTGAGCAGTTATTAAAACTAGAGTCACCATGGAATACTCAAAGCTACCGTGACTGCCATATAGATGCGGTTTGTATAGATACAAATTGACAATGCCAGCCAACCTAAAACATGTTAGTCTTTAAATCGCTTGACGGAGCGCGAGTAATAGCTCGCTGAGATTGTGTAAATTTCGTGTTATCGCAACACCAGTTTGATCACAAGTACCGTTGAACCTGATCAGGTTAAGACCTGCGTAGGAATCAAGCCATCTGAAAACCTAAGCCCTCAATTTATCTAGTTCAAGATAAATCCGCCATCGTTTTTGGTCGTGCTTGATTCGTTGATGTTATTCATAAGGATCATGTGATGAACCAATTAACGAATCTCTCTTCTGCTGAAATTTCAGCACAACATGAACAAGATGCAAAAGACTTAACCCGCATCTTACCCGCTTCTAAAAAAGTTTATATTGAAGGCTCTCGCCCTGATATTCAGGTTCCAATGCGAGAAATTTCTTTAACCGATACTCCAACCGGCCTTGGTGGTGAGCACAACCCACCTATTATGGTATATGACACTTCAGGTGTTTATACTGACCCGAATGTTCAAATTGATTTAAACAAAGGTTTACCTTCAGTTCGTCAAAAATGGATTGAAGAGCGTAACGATACTGACGTTCTTTCTGGCCTAACTTCAAAGTTTGGACAGGAGCGTTTAAAAGATATTCGCACTGCTGATATTCGCTTTGCACATATTCAAAACCCACGCCGTGCTAAAGCAGGCAAAAATGTCACTCAAATGCACTATGCCAAGCAAGGTATTATCACGCCTGAAATGGAATATATTGCAATTCGTGAAAATCAGCGTCAACGTGAAGCTGTAGATATGCGCCAGCACCCAGGTCAAAACTTTGGTGCGAAAAACTTAAAAGAAATTACACCTGAGTTTGTTCGCCAAGAAGTTGCCGAAGGCCGCGCTATTATTCCTGCCAACATTAACCACCCAGAACTTGAACCAATGATTATTGGCCGTAATTTCTTAGTTAAGATTAATGCCAATATTGGTAACTCAGCACTTGGTTCTTCAATTGATGAAGAAGTTGCGAAAATGACATGGGCAACCCGTTGGGGCGCTGACACCATTATGGACTTGTCTACAGGTAAGAACATTCATGAAACACGTGAATGGATTATTCGTAACTCACCAGTTCCAATTGGTACCGTACCAATTTATCAAGCACTTGAAAAAGTTGATGGTGTTGCCGAGAACCTGACTTGGGAAATCTTTAAAGACACGCTTATTGAACAAGCTGAACAAGGTGTTGACTACTTCACCATTCACGCAGGTGTTCTACTTCGTTATGTGCCACTTACAGCAAACCGTTTAACAGGTATTGTGTCTCGTGGTGGTTCAATCATGGCGCAGTGGTGTCTCGCTCATCATGAAGAGAACTTCTTATACACACACTTCGATGAAATCTGTGAAATCATGAAAGCCTATGATGTGTCATTTAGCTTAGGCGATGGCTTACGTCCGGGTTGTATTCAAGATGCAAATGACGAAGCGCAGTTCAGCGAACTTAAAACACTGGGTGAGCTGACTCACCGTGCATGGGAACATGATGTGCAGGTCATGATCGAAGGTCCGGGCCACGTACCAATGCACATGATTAAAGAGAACATGGACTTGCAGTTAGAAGTGTGTAAAGAAGCTCCATTCTATACGCTTGGGCCTTTAACTACAGACATCGCTCCGGGTTACGACCACATTACTTCTGCTATTGGTGCAGCTATGATTGGCTGGTATGGTACAGCAATGCTTTGCTATGTGACACCTAAAGAACATTTAGGTTTGCCAAACAAGAAAGATGTGAAAGACGGAATTATTACCTACAAGATTGCAGCACACGCAGCCGATCTTGCCAAAGGTCATCCGGGTGCACAGGTTCGTGATAATGCCTTGTCTAAAGCACGTTTCGAATTCCGTTGGGACGACCAGTTCAACCTAAGCCTAGACCCAGATACAGCACGCAGCATGCATGACGAGACTTTACCAAAAGAAGCGCATAAATCTGCTCACTTTTGCTCAATGTGTGGTCCAAAATTCTGTTCGATGAAAATCACCCAGAATGTTCGTGACTATGCCAACAATCTCACCAATAGCGATTCAGAGGTTGAAGAAGGCCTCAAAGCGATGAAAGAGGTTTATCAAGAGCAAGGACAAAAACTGTATCATAAAGTGTAAATATTCAAAAAAAACACTTGCCTAGCCATGATTCTCGGTTAGGATGAAATAAATAGATTTCGTCCTGATCGAATCATGAGTATTGTCGAGCGTCCAAGTTATACATCTAAAGATGTCGAAGTAACATCACGTGAACCTCTGTTCAGTGGTTTTATTCAAGTTGAAAAAGTCAGCCTTCGACATCGTCTATTTAATCAATCTGAATATACTCCTGTATTGCAGCGCGAACTTGTGCATCGGCCTGAAGCGGCTGGCGTTCTACTCTACAATGATCAAAAACAACAGTTTGCCCTGATTGAACAGTTTCGTGTTGGTGCTTTAGATGACTCCCATTCGCCATGGCAACTCGAAATTATCGCAGGCGTATTAGATGGCAATGAATCACCAGAAAGTTGCATTCGACGCGAGAGCCTTGAAGAATCAGGTTGTGAAGTTCAGGATTTAGAACATCTATTTAGTTTTTACCCATCAGCTGGCGCCTGTTCAGAGTTATTTCATCTGTACGTTGCCGAAACCAATTTACCTGCTGTAGGTGGTGTTTTTGGGGTAGATAATGAGGGTGAAAATATTCAGCTGCATTTGTTTAGTTATAGTGAAATTCAAACACTACTCAACAGCGGACGTTTAAGAAATGCCCCTGTTATTATGGCATTACAATGGCTGGCTCAACACAGCAAAACGATAATAAATCCGAAGAGGTAGGACGGTGACTTTTCAAGTCTCAACACTTTCACAAAAAAATCATGTCATCATACAAATTACCGATACACATTTATTGGAGTATCCACAGCTAGAATTTGTGGGGATGAATCCTGAAGAAAGTTTCCACGCCATTATTCAACAGATACTAAAACAACATCCCGAAGCTGATGCGATTATTCATACCGGTGACCTCGCACAAGCGCCAACACCTATTACCTACAAACGTTATATCAATTTTATGCAAACCTTGGGCCTGCCTTTTTTCCAGACCCTCGGCAATCATGACAATGTCGACCACTTTCCTCTACATAACGAAAACCATCAACAACCTGTAGTTGTCGGTTTAGGAAACTGGCGCGTGATTATGCTAAATAGCGCGGTAAAGGGAAAAGTAGATGGTCATCTGTCTTCGGAACAATTAGAAAATTTAGCAAATTTACTTGAACAATTTGCAGATCATCCTGTTTTGCTGGCTTGTCATCACCATCCATTTGCCATGAAATCAAAATGGATTGACCACCATAAGCTTCAAAACTCAAATGCACTTTTAGATACCTTAAGTCCATTTCAAAATGTGAAGGCCCTAGTCTGCGGACATGTTCATCAAGATTCCCTTAATATCTGGCAAGGTATCGAGTTTTTTTCTACGCCTTCCACAAGTGTACAGTTTAAGCCGTTTAGTAATGATTTTGCACTCGACCAAAATGCACCGGGTTATCGTTACATTCGTCTGAATAACGATGGTAGTTTTGAAACAAAAGTGTTTCGCCTTGAAAATTTCAAAACCCGTATAAATACTGATATTTCAGGTTATTAGCCCTAAAGTTTATATAACCCAAAAGAATTATGACTAGGGTAAACACGTTTTGAAAATATTTACGGGACAGAATGACTATCATCTTGCAGGAAAAATCTATATGATGACGACCCGATGGAAAAATCCATCGATGGTTTTCTATAAAAACACTTGCATATCACCATATTTTTTGCGTATAGATAATACGTGTATGATGAGGAATGCCCTATTATGGCGAATGACAACCACAACCAAGTTTTGGATGAACATACAGAAGTTGTAGTAGAAGGTGATAAAGCTTCTGCAAAACGTGCACGTAAAGTGAAACCTAAAACTTCTGACGTAGGCTCAACTGCAAGTTTATTTGGTATTGCACCTTATCAACCTAAGAAAAATGAAGAGTACATGTCTGAAGGACAGCTCGAGCATTTCCGACAAATTCTGCAAGCATGGAAAGCTGAATTAATGTCTGAAGTTGATCGTACTTTAAATACGATGCAAGATGAATCAACTGCATTGCCAGACGTAAATGACCGTGCTACCCAAGAAGAAGAATTTGCAATTGAATTACGTACACGTGACCGTGAACGTAAATTAATTCGTAAAATCGAACAATCTCTTGAAGCGATTAAAAACGAAGACTACGGTTTCTGTGAAACTTGTGGTATCGAAATCGGCTTACGTCGTTTAGAAGCACGTCCAACTGCAACGTTATGTATTGACTGCAAAACTTTGGCAGAAATTAAAGAGAAGCAAAATAACGGTTAATTGTGACGGTTAAGAATTCTCCAGCCGAGCTTAGTTCGGCTCTTGCGAATCAGCGAAACGATGTTCCACTGATTCGCTACTCAGGTCGGTTTGCGCCCTCGCCAACCGGCCCTTTACATTTCGGATCACTCATTACTGCTGTTGCCAGTTACTGCGATGCTAGAGCCCATCAAGGTCGATGGTTAGTGCGTGTTGAAGACACCGATATCCCCCGCATCTACCCCGGTAGTGAAGACCATATACTCGCATCACTTGAAGCTTTTCAGTTCGATCCGGATGCCGAGATCATTTTTCAAAAAGACCGCCTAGATATTTACGAAAGTGTATTAGACCAACTTAAAAAAGAGGGTCTGGTTTACGCCTGTCAATGTACCCGTAAAATGCTCGGTTCAAACGCTATCTATGCAGGCACATGTCGAGATTTGCATCTCGACTTCCAACATCAAGCCATTCGGGTAAAAGTTCAAGATCAGCCAATCTGTTTCGATGACCGCCTACAAGGGCTTCATTGTTCTAATCTAGAGCATGACCTTGGTGATTTTGTCCTTAAACGCCGTGATGGAATTATTAACTACCAGCTTGCTGTCGTCGTAGATGATTACCTACAAGGCATTACTCATGTTGTGCGAGGCGCAGACCTGTTAGATAACACTGAGCGTCAAATCTGGCTTGGTCAGCTCCTCGGCTACCCTAAGCTGAGTTACATGCATCTTCCGCTCGCCATGAACGACCAAGGGCAAAAACTTTCAAAGCAAAACCTTGCCCATGCACTTGATTTAACTAAAGCTCCTGAATTACTACAGCAAGCCATACAAGCCTTAGGTCAACCAAATGTTGATTTAGATCGCCCCGAAGTGATGCTCAAGCAAGCAGTAGCCCAGTGGAATGTAGATTTGATTCCTCATGGGCAACAGCTTTGCGGAACATATCTATAAAGAATAAAAAAGCCCGATTTGATATCGGGCTTTTTATAACGCTTCATGATTTAGAAGTTTGATTCTTCCCTCTCAGGGTTCACTTCTTGAGTTGAAGCATCAATCTTTAAGATCAAGCTAATCATAGCTGCACACATCATTAAAGACGTACCACCATAACTAATAAATGGCAGAGTTAAACCTTTGGTTGGCATTAAGCCCATGTTCATACCCGCATTTACCAAAATCTGGAGTAAGAAAATAATACTAATACCGTAAGCCAAATAGCCTGCGCGAAGATAATGATGTTTCAAGGCACGGTGGCCGATTTTGATACAACATGCCAGCATCAAGAAAGATAAACCAATGACAATCGAAATACCAAAGAAACCAAATTCTTCACCTAACACAGCCAACATAAAGTCAGTATGCGCTTCTGGTAAATAGGAAAGCTTTTGAACACTATGCCCTAAGCCTGTACCAAACCACTCACCACGACCAAAAGCCATTAACGCATTTGATAACTGATAACCTACCCCTAATGGGTCCGCCCAAGGGTCAGTAAACGAAATCAAACGTTGGAAACGGTAAGGTTCAAATAAAATTAAAAACACAATACCCGTGACAATTGCACCAAGCATGATTAAGAATTGTGTTGGAGGCGCACCCGCTAAAAAGAACACTCCGACCATCATCATGACAATAACAACCGTCGCACCCAAGTCAGGCTCGGCAATAATTAAACCTACCGTAATTGCCATAACGCCACTTAAACGAAGTAAGCCTTTCCAGTGGGTACGGACTTCTTTAGCACGGCGTACTACGTAATCTGCGGTAAAGATGGCCATCATGACCTTTGCAACCTCTGTTGGCTGCAAGGTAAAACCACCAATTTTAATCCAACGTGTGGAACCGTTAACTTCCGAACCTACAGCCAAAGCCGCAAGTAACAGAACCATGGTTAATAACCACAATGGAAACGTATTTTTAAACCATGTATTGAGTGATATTCGATAGGTTAAATAAGCCACCACGCCAGCAGCAACAATTGAGATCCCATGACGAATCACATAGTGAAATGGGTTTTCATGCATATATTCAGCATAAGGCATGGAAGCAGATGCGACCATCACCGAACCGATACATAACAATGCAACCACACAGAAAATCAAGACATTACGTGGCGTCACTTCCGCTGGCCATTTCGGCAATATCCGTTCATACCAATGATTGATTTTCTGGATTGTGGTCTGAGCTAAGCCTGCCATACTACATTCCTAATCATATTTTCTTTAAACCAACGAATTGACGCAGGCAACAAACTGCTGACCACGGTCATTATAACTTTTAAACATATCAAAACTTGCACATGCTGGTGATAGCAATACCACATCTTCAGCTTGTGTTTCACGTTGACACAGCTCGACAGCTTCTTTAAGCGTTGCTGCATGTAAAATTTTAGTTGCGCCTTGAATGGCTTGTTCGATGACAGGCGCATCTTCACCAATCAATACCACAACTTTGGCATATTTTTCGATAGAAGAACGTAAAGGAGAAAAATCTTGCCCTTTGCCCTGTCCACCTAAAATAAGCGCAACCTTACCTTTTTTCACTTCAATGGCAGCGCCTAAGCCATCAATAGCTGCAAGTGTAGCACCAACATTGGTACCTTTAGAGTCATTATAATAACGGACATCATGCACGGTTTTAACATACTCACAGCGGTGCTCTAGTCCTTTAAATTGTTTTAAAGTTTCAAGCATTGACTCCATAGGTAAACCAATTGCCTCCCCCAATGCTAAACACGCTAAAGCATTGGCTACGTTGTGCATACCTTGAATATATAAATCTGAGCTTTTAATTAACCGCTGTAAACCACGAGCAAGCCAAAGCGTACCGTCGGCATCTCTTAAAACGCCATATTGATTTAAATCTGGTGCGTTTAAACCAAAGCTTTGCATTGGTGTCGTATCAGGAACAAGTGGGCGGCTTAACGCATCATCTCGGTTAAATACAACTTTTTTAGCGCCTTGGAAAATACGATGTTTTGCTTGGTGATACCCCAGCATATTTCCATGACGGTCTAAATGGTCTTCACTCATATTGAGAACCACTGCTACCTCAGCGTTTAAGTGAGAGGTGGTTTCTAACTGAAAGCTTGATAACTCAAGGACCAGTAACTCTGGTTGATCTTTAAGTAAATCTAACGCTGGTCGACCAAGGTTGCCGCCTACTGCAACTTTCTTACCTGCATCCTTAGCCATTAAGCCAATTAAAGTGGTTACAGTACTTTTTGCATTGGAACCTGTAATCGCCACAATCGGCACATCAGTGGCACGGCGCAATAATTGGATATCGCCCACCACAGAAATACCTTTAGCAATAGCTGCCTGAATTTCCGGTAATTGCGGTGCAAGGCCTGGGCTTAAAATAATCTCTTCTGCTTGTAATAATAATTCTTGATCAAGCTGACCAAAACTGGTTTTAACGCCAGCCGGAATCTGATCGTGTCCAGGAGGTGTGGGGCGGGAATCCGTTACAGCAACTTGGTAGCCTTGTTCATGCAGGAAATTTACAGCAGAAACGCCTGATATTCCCAAGCCTGCTACAACTTTTAATCCACCACGTTGTATTAACATTTTTGCCCCACAATTTATCAATCGACAGAATGGCAAAAATGTTAGCACTTTGCTGTTTTGAATGCTTTTTCAGTTTGAACTTTATTCATCTTTTTTTGTGTCAGTGCGTAAAAAAGCCATCAATATGATGGCTTTTTATACGAAACAGGAATGGCTAAATTTATTGCCATTTAACTGGTTTAATTTCTTGAACTGTATTAGTTGGTTTATCTTCACTTGAGCAGCCACAGCCACCTGCACAACCAAAAGTCATTTTCGGTTTCAACCATTTTGCTAAAGTTGCCCAACCCTGCTTTTCACAAAAAACGGATAGTGCTGAAAAGGCCGAGTTTGCTGTTTTTGGAAATACTTTCTTAAAAACAACAACAGCACTCCAAATCACCAAAACCGCAATAATCAGATATTGAAGCATATACAACCTCCTTTATTGCCTTAACCCCAATAGTGGGAAGCAATTTGATAGGTAACAAACGATGCAAAATAAGCTAAACCAAACAGATATGCAGTCATAGCTGCAACATGTTTCCATGAACCTGTTTCACGACGTACTGTTGCCAATGTTGCCAAACAATGCGGCGCATAAATGAACCACACTAAAAGCGATAAACCTGTTGCCAACGACCAACCTGTACCATCTGCACTAATTAAATGAGATAAACCTTGTGCTACCGCATCTTCATCGGTTGCCGACAAGGCATATACAGTACCTAATGCAGCGACCACAACTTCACGAGCTGCCATAGCCGGGATTAAGGCAATACAGATTTGCCAGTTAAAACCAACTGGAGCGAATAAAGGCTGGATAAGGTGTCCAAGCATACCTGCGAAACTATAATCTATAGCAGGCAATGTCGCCCCTTCTGGTGGTTGTGGGAAAGTACACAAGAACCAGAGCAAAATAGAAAGCGCAAAAATAATGCCGCCGACACGCTTCAAGAAGATCTTCGCACGATCTAACAAACCGATTCCCACACTTTTTAAATCAGGGAAACGATAACTCGGCAGCTCTAGCAGTAAAGCGTGTTGAGACTTATCTTTTTGGAAAAATTTCATTAAGAATGAAACACACAGTGCACTCACAATCCCAGCCATATACAGACCGAAAAGCACCAGTCCTTGTAGGTTGAAAATACCCCAGACCATTTTCTCTGGAATAAATGCAGCAATCAGCAAGGCATATACGGGTAAACGTGCCGAACAAGTCATTAGTGGCGCAACCATAATCGTTGTAAAACGGTCACGAGGGTCACTAATACTACGCGTTGCCATAATTCCCGGTACTGCACAAGCAAAGCTTGAAAGTAACGGAATGAAAGCACGTCCACTTAAACCAGCTTGAAACATTAATTTATCAAGTAAAAATGCTGCACGCGGTAAATAGCCCGATTCTTCTAGTACTAAAATGAAGAAGAACAAAATTAGAATTTGTGGCAAGAAAACAACTACGCCACCTGCACCCGCGATAATTCCGTCAACCACCAGACTATGCAGTAGTGGCTGTGTAATCACAGAACCTACTACTTCACCCAGCCAGCCGAAGAAGCCTTCAATACCATCCATAAAAGGCGCTGCCCATGCAAAAACTGCCTGGAACACAATAAACATCATGATGGCAAGACTAAGTAGACCTAAGACTGGATGTAAGAAAATTCGATCGAGAAAATCAGTACGCTTGTCTTCCTGATCAACATAATGAACAACATCTTTAAAAATCATATCGATTTTTTGATGATGAGTCCCAGTTAAGCCACTCAGTTCAGTTTGTGGCACACTGTATTTTTCTTGATCAAGGGCATGTAATAAATTTTCAATACCCGCATTACGGACAGCTACTGTTTCAACGACTGGTACACCCAAACGTTGAGATAACTTTTGAGTATTAATCTGGATGCCACGACGACGCGCTTCATCCATCATATTCAGTACTAGTAAAATCGGACGACCTAATTCGATCATTTCGAGTACAAGGCCTAAATGCAATTTTAAGTTAGTCGCATCAACCACACATAAAAAAGCGTCTTGTTGCCCCTCTTCCGCTATTTTTCCTAAACAGACATCACGAGTAATTGCTTCATCCGGACTGGTCGCATTAAGACTGTATGTACCCGGCAAATCGAGCACTCGAACCGAACGGCCTGAAGGTAACTGAAAATGACCAACTTTACGCTCGACCGTTACACCGGCATAGTTGGCGACTTTTTGTCGAGTTCCAGTTAAATGGTTAAAAAGAGAGGTTTTACCACAGTTAGGGTTTCCCACAAGGGCAATACGTAACGCATCACTCATGCGGGTACTCCTTCTTCTACTTGAATTTCGATTTTTTCCGCTTCTGCTTTACGTAAAGCGAAACGAGTAAAGCCAATTTGGATTAAGATCGGATCACCACCAAAAACACCCTTGGTAATCACTTCCACTCGCGTGCCTGGTACAAAACCCAGACTTTCCAAACGAATTGCGACCAAATCTTGCTGCTCGGACTCTACTTCTATCCGATTCACTTTGGTGATGGTCGCCGCTTGCTTCACTTTCAACGCTGATAAACGCACCGCATCCGATCCTAAACCTTTTTTACTAGTATACATATAAATGAGAATAATTACCAAATAAGGTTAGATTTCAATTCTTATGGAGTTTAATCGACAAACCTTAAAGTTTCTTTTACAGTACAGTGGTTTAGAGGAAGTTGTTTATGATAAATAAAAAACCGCGTATTCCGAGCCCTGTTCAAATTCCTGAACATTTAAGCTTTTTACAAGGTTTTCGCGACTATCTGGTTGCACAAACAGTCAGTCCGCATACGCGCAATGCCTATTTATCCGACCTGATCCAATGTAGTGAACTTCATAAAAAAAATAGATTGCCAGATTGGACGAGCGATGACATTTCTGATGTCCTCATTGAACTTACCAAAGTAGGGAAAAGCCCACGCTCAATTGCCCGTTGCTTATCTGCTCTACGTCAGTTTTATAAATTTCTACGTGAACAGAAATTGCGAAGTGATAATCCTGTAGCTACTCACCATTCACCAAAAATTGGCCGAGCTTTACCTAAAGACTTGTCTGAAGAAGATGTAGAAGCGCTCATTCAGGCGCCAGACATTACAACGGCGTTGGGCTTACGTGACCGAGCAATGTTTGAAGTCCTTTACGCTTGTGGTTTACGTGTCTCCGAATTACTGAATTTACGCCTCGAACTTATTAATTTAAAACAAGGTTACCTGCGTATTACGGGTAAAGGTAACAAAGAACGTTTAGTGCCTTTAGGCCAATATGCCTGCGATTGGGTGGAACGCTATTTAAACGAGGCACGTCCACAACTTTATAAAAGTTCAACTGACTATTTATTTTTAACCCAGCACGGTGGAATTATGAGCCGTCAGAACTTTTGGTATGCCATTAAGCGTTATGCACTACAGGCCAATATTCAAGCTGAACTTTCACCTCACACCTTACGTCATGCTTTTGCCACGCATCTACTTAATCATGGGGCGGACTTACGCGTAGTACAAATGTTACTGGGTCATAGTGATTTATCAACCACGCAAATCTATACGCATGTAGCACAAGTCAGAATGCAACAATTGCATGAAAAACATCACCCTAGGGGTTAAAATTTTTTAAAAGAATATTTTGAAATACACCAAACAATCACTTGATTTCGTTCACAAAGGTTAAGAAAGTTTTAACAATACACACTAGATTTTTTGTTATGCTTAGCAGCTTCTGACTATAAATACTGATGAAATAAGGGTTATCTATGTCCTTTACCCGATCTCAAATTTTTCTTGCCTGTGCTTTGGCTTCTAGCCTATTGTTCAGTGCTTGTTCTAAAGAAAACAAACCACAAAAAGAAGATGCGCTCACAGCGACCGCACCTGCTACAGGGGAAGCTTCAACCATTATTGAACGCAATGCTAAACAGCGTTTAATTGAAACTTTGCAAAAACAATTTAAGAATGCAAACATCAACGTCAAAATTTTAGATATTAAGCCTACCGAAGTTCCTAATTTATATTGGGTTAACCTTGAAGGAATGACATCGGTTTATACAACAAGTGATGGTAAATACCTGATTCAAGGTGATGTCATCCGTTTAGGCGGTAAAGAACTTCATAATATCGGCGATAGCCTTCAAGCCTCAGAAAACAAAAAGCATCTTGCTGCTTTAAAAAATGAAGACTTAATTGTTTATCCAGCTAAAGGCGGTAAAGCTAAACATGTGATTTATGTGTTTACCGATGCAAGCTGTCCTTACTGCCATAAATTACATGAGCATTTAGCTGAGATTAATGAGAAAGGCATTGAGGTTCGTTACATTGCATGGCCACGCGGCGAACAGTTTATGCCAACTATGGAAGCGGTTTGGTGTAGTGCAGACCGTAAAGCTGCATTTGACCAAGCTGTACAGGGCATTAGTATTCCACCTACTCAATGTAAAAACCCTGTTCGCGAACAATACCAACTTGGTCTAAACATGGGCGTAAATGGTACACCAGCTATTTATAATGTTGATGGTGAGTACTTGGGTGGCTACTTAACACCGGATGAATTGATTAAACGATTGGATAAATAACCCTCTCCAAGTTGATGAACAATTCATCATCCATCTTACAAATAAAGCGCTGATCTTATTGCAGCGCTTTGTTTTTTCAATAAATACTTCTTTTCATACCAGTGTTTAAAGAGTGATCTACTCTTCTTTTCCAAACATTGCACTCTAAATCACTGAACAGGCGCTAAAAGCGCTAGAGTCTGGCGTTTTTTTTAGCTATGATCTAGCTTCAATTAAATGATTCAATGATGATATGGAGTGTGACGTGAAACCAGTTCGCCTGGCAATACTCGGTCTAGGTACCGTAGGTGGAGGAGCCCTTAAACTACTACAAGAAAATGCCGCTGAAATTAAACGTCGCACCGGTCGAGAAATTCAAATTACCCACGTTGGAACACGTCGTCCTCGTCCAGATCTTGAATTGGAAGGGATTAAACAAAGCGCTGACTTACTTGATATCGTTCGTCAACCCGATGTGGATGTGGTTGTAGAAGTTATGGGTGGTATTCATCCTGCTTACGAAATCATTATGGAAGCGATCAAACACGGCAAGCAAGTCGTGACTGCAAACAAAGCATTACTCGCTGAACATGGTAATGAACTATTTAAAGCAGCAGAAGATAATGCTGTACAAATTGCTTATGAAGCAGCTGTTGCGGGTGGCATCCCAATTATTAAAGTAATCCGTGAAGGCCTGGCGGCAAACCATATCGAATGGCTTGCAGGCATTATTAATGGCACAGGTAACTTTATTTTGACTGAAATGCGTGAAAAAGGCCGCGCATTTGATGATGTATTAAAAGAAGCTCAAGAACTCGGTTATGCAGAAGCGGACCCAACTTTTGACGTTGAAGGTATTGATGCTGCACACAAGCTTACAATTTTAGCGTCTTGTGCATTTGGTATTCCTTTGCAATTCGATAAAGTCTATACCGAAGGTATCAGCAAAATTACTGCACAAGATGTGAAGTATGCTGAGGAGCTTGGTTTCCGTATTAAACATCTAGGCATTGCCCGCCGTGCTGAAAAGGGTATTGAACTACGTGTTCACCCAACACTTATTCCAGATGAGCAGCTTATTGCGAACGTAAACGGCGTTAAAAATGCTGTTTTAGTTCAAGCCAACGCAGTAGGCCCAACGCTTTATTACGGTGCTGGTGCTGGTGCAGGCCCAACAGCTTCTGCGGTTGTTGCCGATGTAATTGATATCGTTCGTGATATTTCTTATACAGAAGATGGCGCAGGCACAATTCCTCAACTGGCTTTTGAAGCATTAACAAATATGCCAATTTTAAGCCGTGAAGAAATGACCACAGGTTATTACATCCGCTTAAATGCTGAAGATCAGACTGGTGTACTTGCAGATGTGACGACCATCTTAAGCCGTGCCGGAATCAGTATTGATGCCATCATGCAACAATCTCGCTTAAAAGACCTCATTCCAATTGTGATTTTGACCGATCCAATCGTTGAATCCAAAATGGATGACGCTCTTGCGCAAATTCAAGCATTACCTGCAATTCGTGGCGAAATCGTAAGAATTCGTTTAGAATCGCTCGATAGTTAATCAGGTTGAGGGAAAGATTCCCTCTCCCGCTTCACCTCATAATTGGAACACCATCATGTCTAATGCCAATCGTTATACTGGTCTTGTAGATCGTTATCGTGACCGTTTGCCAGTTTCGGCAACTACTCGTGCTATCTCTTTGGGTGAAGGCAACACCCCTCTCATTAAACTTGAGAATATTCCACGTATTATTGGCAAAGACGTTGAAATTTATGTGAAATACGAGGGCTTAAACCCGACTGGTTCATTTAAAGACCGTGGTATGACCATGGCTGTAACCAAAGCAGTTGAAGAAGGCTCTAAAGCAATTATCTGTGCATCTACAGGTAACACTTCTGCTGCTGCTGCTGCCTATGCTGCACGCGCAGGTATCAAAGCATTTGTTTTGATTCCGGAAGGCAAAATTGCGATGGGTAAAATGGCGCAAGCCATGATGTATGGTGCGATCACTATGCAAATCCGTGGTAACTTCGATGATGGTATGCGTCTTGTAAAAGAAGTGGCTGATCAAGCACCTGTAACGATTGTAAACTCAATCAACCCTTACCGTTTGCAAGGTCAAAAAACGATTGCTTATGAAATCGTTGAAGCTTTAGGCCGTGCACCTGATTACCACTGCTTACCAGTTGGTAACGCAGGTAACATTACAGCTCACTGGATGGGTTATACCGAAGCAGTAGCTAACCAACCTGCTGACCAGTTTGAACAAGTTGTTTATGACGCTGCGACTGATCAATTCACTGGTCCAAAACCAGAAGGCTTACCAACAATGGTAGGTTATCAAGCTTCTGGCGCAGCTCCTTTCTTACGTGGTGCTCCAGTAGAAAAACCGGAAACAGTTGCAACTGCGATTCGTATTGGTAACCCACAAAGCTGGAACCATGCGAAAGCTGTAGTACGCGACTCTAAAGGTTGGTTCGATGAACTTCAAGACAGCGAAATTTTAGAAGCTCAACGCTTACTTTCTATGTATGAAGGTGTATTTGTTGAGCCTGCGTCTGCTGCTTCTATTGGCGGTGCGATCCGTGACATTAAAGCCGGTAAAATTGCTGAAGGTTCTGTCATTGTATGTACTGTAACGGGTAATGGCTTAAAAGACCCTGATACAGCAATCAAACAATGTGCTGATGCAGTGATGTTGTCAATTGATGCAACAATGGACCAAGTAAAAGATTCGATTTTATCTAATATGTAAAATCTGAGTTTTTATAAAAAGCGGCTGTTTAATACAGCCGTTTTTTTATGCTTTTTAAATGGCATAAAAAAACGCTTCTAAAGAAGCGTTTTTAAAAATAATTAAATTAAATACGTTTTGGCAAATTACTTAACCAACCAAGCAAGTTAGTTGCATCATTATTACGTGCCTGAGTACTTGGCTCACCCAATAATACAATCACTGCTGGGCGTGAGTTCACAGTAGTATGCATAACTACACAACGGCCTGCTTCATTAATATAACCAGTTTTAGATAAGTTGATATTCCAACCACCATTACGGACTAAAGCATTTGTATTATTTGATTTAAGAACACGATAACCTAAATTAAAGTCATAGGTCGGTGTGGTTGAGAACTGACGAATCAAACCATATTGAGATGCTGTACTCGCCAAAATTCCCAAGTCACGCGCAGAAGATACATTACGCGGATCTAAACCAGTTGATTCATAATAATGAGTTGCATTCATACCTAAAGCACGCGCTTTAGCATTCATTGCCGCCACGAATGCCGCACGGCCACCCGGATAAGTACGCGCTAGAGCTGCTGCTGCCGGATTTTCTGACTTCATCAGAGCAAACAGAAGAACTTCTGCTCGGTTCATTTTATCGCCAACACGAAGTGTTGAGCTTGAGTTTTTCCCGCCAGCCCCAGCAAAATCAATTTGCTCAAGTGTAATTTCTTCAGACATGTTTAAACGGGCATCTGCCGTTACAACTGCCGTCATCAATTTAGTAATAGAAGCGATCGGCACTGATGCGTTGGTATTTTTACTATAAAGTACCTCACCTGTTTGCGCATCCATTACAAGTGCAGCACGTGCACTGACACTCGGCTGGGCGTTATAACCCACAGTATCACGGATTGGAGCAACTTTAGGGGTAGAAGTAATAACTCTCGGCGCATTACTGCCACGCAATGTTGTGGTTACAGAAGTTGAACCTTGCGGAGTCGGTTCATCATCTTCATCATTTAAAAGTTGACTAGCATCCGCTGCAGTCCAATTTAAACTTGCAGTACCAGTACTCCCTGAAGACGGGTTATTGACGAGTTCTGCAAAGCTTGTTGAACTCAAACTAAGCAAAATAGACATGCTTAGCACATGCATTAAAGACTTTTTAGAATTTTTCACGGCACAATACTCGACTCAGGGTGACACACATTTGCGCTTACTATCATTATGCCTTACATTTGAGATATAAGGTATAAAGCTTTTACCGACACAATTGTGCACAACTATTCGCTCACTATAGAAGAATAGGATTGCTAATTTTGTCATTCCATTGCAAGCTTATTTTGCTTTATGTAACAAAAAACTTGTTTTTTGAAAGAAAGGAGGTCTTCTTGATTACAGTTTTAGTTGTCGATGACCATGAACTGGTACGTACGGGTATTTGCCGTATGTTAGAAGATCATACCGATGTTGAGGTAATTGGACAAGCCGAATCGGGCGAAGAAGCAATTGCTATCGTTCGCCAACAACATCCGCAAGTCGTACTGCTGGATGTCAACATGCCCGGCATCGGTGGCGTAGAAACAACCCGTCGTTTATTACAGACGGCTCCAGAGACGAAAGTCATTGCTGTAAGCGGCCTCGCCGAAGAGCCTTACCCATCTTTATTATTAAAAGCCGGTGCAAAAGGCTATATCACTAAAGGCGCGCCAATTGCCGAAATGGTTCGTGCAATTAATAAGGTCATGCAAGGCGGTAAATATTTTAGTGCAGATATTGCCGAACAACTCGCGAGCTCATATTTATCCGACACTCAACAATCCCCTTTTGATTCATTATCGGAACGGGAAATGCAAGTTGCAATGATGGTCGTCAACTGTATTAGTGCCCAAGAAATTGCCGATAAACTTTTTGTAAGTGTGAAAACTGTAAATACTTACCGTTATCGTATTTTTGAAAAGTTAGGAATTGATAGCGATGTAAAACTAACACATCTTGCGATTCGTTACGGTTTGATCAAACCATAACCAAATTTACATGCAATTTCCCTTAAATTCATCCTTGTCCCATACGATTTTTCGTTTGGGCACTTGGTATGGCTTATACCGTCTTATTATTGCGGTTAGCCTGAATATTATTTTGGTTTTAACCGATGCGCAAACTGATAACAGTTTGCAGCAACCTGCCTTATATTCCTACACACTACTCGGGTATTCCCTCTTAAGTCTTGTTCAGCTGTTATGCTTTAAATTTATTGCTACTCAAGCCACGCGACAGCTTATTTTATTTTTTATTGTTGATATTATTTGTTTGAGTTTACTGACTTTTTCTGTGGGTGAACCAAATTTACAACTCAGCTTACTCTATGTAATTGCCATCTTTACCTCGGCGATTTTACTCAGCGCAAGAATGTCTTTGCTGATTACATTGCTTGCGGTTATCGCTGTTATTTACCAACGATTTGTAGGTAGTCTATTTGACTATAACAATCTAAATACTATTGGTAATAGCGCTCTCTTAGCTTTCTTATTTTTTGTGGTTCACGGTATTGGCCAAATTGCAGTGCAGCGCTTTAAATTACTTGAAGCACTCACCTTTCACCAGTCAATTGAACTTTATCAACTCCAAAATATTAACCGTTATATCTTAGAACAAATTGAAGAAGGCTATTTAGTTTTAGATGAGAATTACGACATCGTTGTCAGTAATCCTGCGGCCTGTTCACTCTTGGGTATTCCCCCTCAATTTGCCAATGAAAAATATCCTTTAGCAAAGTGGCATGCCGATTTATTTGAAATTTTAAAGTTTGGCGACTTAAAAGAAGGTGACCGATTCATTTTTGAGTCTCGGCTATCGGCGTACTCCATCAACATTAAAGTGCAACATCTTTTGGTCCCACAACAAACGTTAACCCTGCTCATTTTACAAGATGCCCAACAAATTAATCAGCAAGCTCAGCAGCTTAAGCTTGCTGCGCTAGGGCAACTCTCAGCAAGTATTGCACATGAGATCCGCAATCCTCTCGCTGCAATCGTACAAGCAAATGAGTTACTGAAAGATAGCGATCCAGAACAACAAAATACTTTGCGTCATATGATTGGCAAACAAACCAAACGCATTGATAGTATTGTTCAAGATACTTTAGGGCTTGCTCGTAGCGAAAGAACACATCCTATCCAGATCGATGTAAAACACTTCATAGATACATTGCTCGAAGAAGATTTATTTGACGTTAAACATTCAATTCAACTTAAAATTTCGGATAGTTCTTTAAAATTTTTATTTGATGAAAAACAATTAAGACAAGTCATGATTAATCTGGTGAGAAATGCTTTACGGCATAATGCCCCCGACTCACCGCACATTACGGTCAACATCCATTCACAGACAAATAAAATTTATATTGATGTGATCGATTACGGTGAAGGTGTTTCAAAACGTGATATATCTCAATTATTTAAACCATTTTTTAGTACCGAAATTAATGGAACTGGTTTAGGATTATATTTGTCTCATAGTTTTTGTGAGGCGAACCATGCAAAGCTCACCTATGTAGAGCAAAAACAAGGGGCATGCTTCAGAATAGAATGCCCAATAATATATTGATTTTTTTATTAGGTTTTTGGGGAAATGGCAGAACAGCAACCACTGGTTTTGCTTGTAGACGATGAAGAAGATTTGTGCCTATTGATGCAAATGACACTTGCACGAATGGGGATTAAAACACATCTTGCTTATCGGGTTGAACAGGCCAAACAACTCTTCACACAGTTTCATTACGATGCATGTTTAACCGATCTAAACTTACCCGATGGGAGTGGGTTAGACTTAGTCAAACATGTCTCTCAAAATTACACCAATACTCCCATTGCAGTTTTAACTGCTTACGGCAATATGGATATTGCAATTGCAGCATTAAAAGCAGGCGCTTTTGATTTTGTAAGCAAACCGGTCAACCAAGTACATCTAGATCAATTATTACAAAAAGCCTTGAATCGGCAAAAAATAGAGCATGATGTTACCGAGAATGCGTTAGAAAATAAATTATTAATCGGCCGTTCTCTACCCATCCAGCAGCTACGTATTGCAATTAAAAAAATTGCGCGCTCACAAGCACCTGTATTTGTTACTGGTGAGTCTGGAACAGGTAAAGAAGTAGTTGCCAATCTGGTTCATCGGCTGAGTAACCGTAGTGAAGGCCCTTTTATTGCGATTAACTGCGGTGCTATTCCAACCGAACTGATGGAAAGTGAGTTGTTTGGGCATAAAAAAGGGAGCTTTACCGGAGCAACTCAAGATAAACAAGGCCTCATTTTATCGGCACACGGTGGCAGTTTATTTTTAGATGAAATTGCCGAATTACCTTTAAGTATGCAGGTCAAACTGCTCCGCGCAGTACAGGAAAAAAAGATCCGACCTGTCGGTTCAGATCAGGAAATCGATGTTGATTTCCGTGTGATTAGTGCAAGTCATCAAGACTTAGATTTATTAGTTCGACAGGGCAAATTCCGTCAAGATTTATTCTTCCGTATTCACGTTATGGACCTCATATTGCCACCTCTACGTGAACGTGGCGAAGATGTCCTTTTACTGGCCAATCACTTTATTCAGAAAATTTGTATGGAGTGGGAAACGCCACCTAAACAATTAACAGAAGCGGCCAAAACTTATCTGCTACAGCAACACTTTCCGGGTAATGTTCGCGAATTAAGAAATATGATTGAGCGCGCAATTACCTTAAGTGAAGACGCCACCATAGATATATCTCATTTACATCCTGCTCCTCTAAGAGCGAATATTTCTAATCCTTTTACTTCGGCTACTCAAAGCATACAAACCACTGTGGCGGCTCCTCAAGTCGTAAAAAAATTACCAAGTGAAGGCCTAGAACGTTATTTAGAAAATATTGAAAAAGATATTTTACTCAATGCCCTCAATATGACTCATTGGAATCGTACCTTAGCAGCTAAAAAATTAGGAATGACTTTCCGCTCTTTACGCTATCGTCTGAAAAAATTTGGCTTAGATACGGAGACAGAACAGGAAGTATAAAATTTACTTTCTTTTTAGAAGGAGATCGGCAACACGATCTAGATAAACTTCTTCTTTCATTTCTGGAGGTAAGGGATAAGTCTGGTTAGGCTGAATACCTTGCCCTTCAATCATATTACCATTTGGTGTGTAGTAATGTGAGACTGTCATTTGTAGCGCTGCCCCACTTGGTAAAGGGAAAAGCTTTTGCACAACACCCTTTCCATAACTTTTTTCACCCATGACCCAAGCACGCTGATGCTCTTTCATTGCAGCAGTAAAAACTTCTGCTGCCGAGGCAGATCGGTGATTAATTAAAATACCAACTTTTATATTTTGGAAATCGTTACCCGGTAAAGCCTGAAATTGCTGGTTGCCTTCTGAACGACTTTTTGTAGAGACAATAATGCCATGATTTAAAAATAAATCGGCTGACTCAACAGCAGCAGATAACAAGCCGCCTGGGTTATTTCTTAAATCAATTAACACCGCTTTTAAACGCGAAGAACTATTTTCTTCAATTAAACGTTTAATCTCATTGGCGGTATCTTGTTGAAATACTCTAATTTTTAATACCAACACCTGATTGTGCAACATCACAGGCTCAATATCGGTTTCAATCTTTTTATTACGGACTAAACTAATTGGACTATTTGACTCTTCTGTTTGTACTTGAAGCGTCGAGCCTATCGATCCATAAAGCAAACCTAGCACCTGATCATGTGTCAGATTTTTAAGTTCCTGATTATCAATCTTTAAAATAGTTTGGCCATTTCTTAAGCCTAGTTTATATGAGTCAGAGCCCGTCTTAAGGTCACGAATCATCCATTTATGAACATGTGATTCGGGGCTTAGTACAAAATCAACTGAAGCAAGATCCCCTTCAGTATATTGAATGAGTTGACGGTATTCTTCAGCTGACAAATAGCGGGAGTAACGGTCTAGACCACTGACTAAACCTTTAATTGCCTGTAAAAATAAAGCATCGTCCGATTTTTCATCGACATAGTTATCACGGACGATTCCATATATTTGTACAAACTGTTGAATAGACTCAATAGGTACTTCTGCATAACTTTCTTCTGATTCTGGGGCATCAGCATGCAGAGGCGATAATTTTTCTTTTACAACAGGGGCTGCAAGAGCAAGCTGGCTGCAACACATCAATACGCTAACAAAAAAAGCTTTATATATATTGTGTTGCAGCATTTAGTCACCTATCGCTTAAGCAGACAATGTAATGAGATTACGACCTTGCATTTCAGCAGGCACAGGAATCTGCATTAAGTTCAGAATGGTCGGTGCAACATCAGCAAGCACGCCACCTTCTGCAATCGTTGCTTGGGTTGGACCCACATAAATAAAAGGCACAAGCTCTGTTGTATGCTGAGTATGAACCTGACCACTTTCATAATCTTGCATTTGTTCAACATTACCGTGGTCAGCCGTAATAAGCATATGGCCTTTTTTCGCCCTTACAGCTTCGTATACACGACCTAAACATGTATCAACTGCTTCAACGGCTTTAACTGCAGCATCAAATACGCCTGTATGACCGACCATATCACCATTGGCATAGTTCACAACAAGTAAGTCGTACTCACCCGAGTTAATTGCTTTGACTAGCTCATCAGTTACTTCATAAGCACTCATTTCAGGCTTTAAGTCATATGTCGCAACGTTTGGTGATGGAATTAAAATACGCTTTTCACCTGGATATTCGTCTTCACGACCACCACTAAAGAAGAAAGTCACATGGGCATATTTCTCAGTTTCAGCAATACGTAGTTGCGTTTTACCTAAAGAAGATAAATATTCACCAAGCGAGTTCTTTAACTCTTCAGGCATATATGCCACAGGTGCATCAATACTTGCCTGATAACGCGTCAACATGACAAATTTAGAAAGGTTCGGTACAACTTTACGCTCAAAACCTGCGAAATCTTTTTCAACAAACGCACGCGTAATTTCACGGGCACGGTCAGCACGGAAATTCATAAATACAACACTATCGCCATCTTGAACTTTAGCGATCTCACCAATACGGGTTGCTTTTACAAACTCATCATTTTCATTTGCAGCATATGCAAGCTCTAAGCCTTCAACCGCAGTATTTGCAGTACGAACAGCTTCACCTTCCGTTAATAAACGGTAAGCCTGCTCAACACGATCCCAACGGTTATCACGATCCATTGCAAAATAGCGACCAATCATGGTTGCAATACGGCCTTGGTTCGGATATTTAGCGAATAAAGCGTCTAATTTTTCTAATGAAGGTTGAGCACTACGTGGAGGAGTATCACGACCATCAAGGAATGCATGTAAGTAAACTTTCGCACCGCGTTTTAAGGCAAGTTCACACATCGCCACAATATGATCTTCATGTGAATGGACGCCACCTTCAGAGAGTAGGCCCATAATATGAACTGCACCACCCGCTGCTTTTGCTTTTTCTACGGCATCAACCAATACTTCGTGCTCAAAAAAAGCACCAGTACGAATATCTTTAGTAATACGTGTGAAGTCTTGGTATAACACTCGGCCAGCGCCAAGGTTCATGTGACCAACTTCCGAGTTACCCATTTGTCCATCAGGTAAACCAACATCTTCACCAGAACCAGAAATGAGACTATTTGGATGCTTTGCTTTCATTGCAGTTAAATTCGGGGTTTTTGCTGCAAGAAAAGCATTATCTTCAATCGCTTCACGGTGTCCAACACCATCCATAATGACCAGAACGTGAGGGATCTTGCCAGCAGTTGCATCCGTCATAATCAATTTCTCTTTTGTCTACAATTTCATCGCAATATCTTACCGAATTTTCGGTGAAGACTCTATTTTTTCCTATGGCTTTCCCCAATGCTCCTCATTGAGAAAGCCATTCATATACTTTCAATTTAACGGGCCCGATAAAGCAAATAACTTCCGGCACCAAACATTAAAATAATAGGCATGAGTACAAACCAAGCTGGCGAAGGCGCGTATACCAAACTTGCGTAGCCCAAGAAGTCTTGTAAATAATAAAAGCCTAAACCAATGAAGAGTGCGATCACCAAACGGAAACCCATCGACTGTTGACGTAGTGGACCAAAAATAAAAGAACAAGCCACTAATACAAGAGTAATGAGTGAAAATGGAGAAGCGACTTTTTGCCAAAAAGCTAATTGGTAAGTTTTCGGTACTTGGCTATATTCGTCCATATAGCGCATAAAACTAATCAGCTGACTTGGAGACAAGTCCTCAGGGTCTAAAGTCACCATGTGTACATATTTAGGCTGTAGAGCCAAACCTAAAGACTGCTGATCATGATTATTTAGTATCGAATTACCATCTGTAAGAATGTCCATCTGGCTGGCTTTTTGTAAAGTCCATTGACCATCCTGGATAAACTTTCCTTGCTCTGCATTAATTAAAGACTGTAAATGGTAGTCTTTGTTAAAGTCTACGACCTGAATATCTCTTAAATTTCCTTGTGAGTTCGCATAATCAATATAAATAAAACGTTGCCCTTCTCGTGACCAATAGCCTTTCACTTCACCTAAAGCAGCAACTGATCGATGGCTTTTGACACTTTGCGCTTTCTCATTTGTATAGGGAACAACCCACTCACTTAGAGCAAAAGATAAAACAATAAGTAGCAAAGCTGAGCGCATAACCCAACCTACAATACGCCATAAGCTAATCCCGACCGAACGCATCACGATCAGCTCACTATTGGATGCTAAAGCGCCTAACCCAATCACAGCGCCAATTAAGGCCGAGATAGGTAAAATTTCATATAGATAGCGAGGGGCACCCCATAACACATAGATAAAAGCTTGCCATGCATTATAGTCAGGTTTTAGCTCACCTAATTCACCCAGATAAGTAAACAGGATTTGCAAAACAGACAAAACAATGGTGGTACCAAACATTGCGAGCGCAGTGGTTTTCGTCACATATTTGGCGACTATTCGACGTGCTAACATTATAATTTCACTCGCTTAATCTGTTTCTTGATTTTCGGCCCTAATTTCTGCTTACGTGAAAATAAGGCAGCTGCGATTGCATAAACCAATAAAGCCACTGGATAAGCCCAAATATCCAGTTCTCCTTTACTTATACGAGTTTTAATTGCAATCATGAGTACGATCAAACTCGCGAAAATAAAGATAGATGGAATAAGACGATAATAACGACCTTGTCGTGGGCTTACTTCCGACAATGCCACAGATAGCATCAAGGCAATAATAATGGTAAACGGACCAAATAAGCGCCAGCCCAACTCACTTCTTACGACCGGATCATTTGCTTTAGAAAATAGTTTTGATGTGGAAAGTGCTTCTACATCGCCACTCTCAAACTTAACATCTTTGTCATTTTCTAAACGTAGACGATAAGACTGGAACTCTGCTTGTGTATATTTTGGTTGTCCCGGGAATATTTCATAGCGACGACCTTGAACGAGATCAACGACATTGGCGGTGTCATTTGCAACTTCTACACGAGTCGCCTCTTTTGCCAAAATCATGACATCTGGCTTGCCTTCTTTGGCTGCACGCTGATAAAAGAAAATATCTTTAAGGTTTTTTCGATCTTCCGACAATGAACCCGCATAAATCGTATAAGGTCCAGAAGAAATAAACTCTCTTGGTCGCACCAAGTCAAACCCTGTACGCACTGCTTGGGTTGTAGTTAATTTTTCGAATTCACGAAGTCCCCACGGCGTCATCCAAAGCATAAGTACGGACTGACACACCATGTAAACCAGTGTCATTGGAATAAGTAAGCGCGCTAACTGATGACGACTTACCCCACTACCATTCAATACGGCCATTTCATGGTCAACATATAAACGACCAAACACCAACATTAAACCAATAAAAAACCCAAGTGGTAAAATGAGGGTTAGAAATTCAGGTAAACGATATCCAATGATGCTAAATAAGATACTGGCATCTAGTCGCCCCTGTGCCGCCACACCAAAGTATTTGATCAGACGACCACCCATCATGATTAAGGTCAATAATGCAATGACCACCAATGAGGTAGAGACAACTTGCTTGACGAGATAACGCCGAATAATCAAATTAATACTTCCAAAAGGCTAATCGGGACGAACGCTAGTTTACCCGAATGTTAAAAATATAAAACCGCACATTGCAACGCTATGCTTGAAAGTGTTTCAATGTTTTAATCCAACATAACTTTCTATAGGCAATCACGGCAGCCATGAAATTTACAACTTATACAACTTTTCCTGAACAAACATCTAATGAATCTTTGTGGATTTTAGTTGATTCAGAACAGCTACAAAGCAATCTCAATACATATCAAATCAATAATCTAGAAAGTATTCTTACAGCAACTCAATTTAAAGCCAACTTCAATGAAACGTTGCCATTATTTGGTCAACTTAGCACTCAGCCCCATAGCCAATTACTTGGTTTAGGAAAAGCAGCTGAACTTCAAGCAGCTAAGTTAGCAAAATTGGCGCAAACCATTATCAAGTCAGCGCAAAATAAATTTAAGCATATCGCAATTGATATTGCTGCGTTACCTGTCGAATACCATTATTTATTTGCATTAAGCTTAACTCAAGCAGCTTATGGTTATGATGAGTTTAAATCGAAAAAAAATGAATTTGTGTTACAACAAGTTGATTTAATTAGCTCACAAACCAGCCTTGATCAAAATCAACTCGCTTTAGTACATGCCGTACAATCTGGTCAGTCTTATGCTCGTGACTTAGGAAACCGACCAGGTAATATCTGTTTCCCTGAATATCTGGCAGAACAGGCATTAGCTTTAGCGGCAGAATTCCCAGACTTACTTAAAGTCACTGTCTTAAATGAACAACAAATGGCTGATTTAGGCATGTATGCATTTCTTGCAGTCAGCAAAGGGTCTGAGCGTCCGGGCCGTATTGTGACTCTTGAATACCAAGCACAGCTTGAACAAGCTCCTGTCGTACTTGTCGGTAAAGGCGTAACTTTTGATACAGGCGGTATTTCTTTAAAACCAGGACTTGGCATGGATGAAATGAAGTTTGATATGTGTGGTGCAGCTTCTGTACTCGGCACAATCCGTGCTTTATGTGAGGCACGTCTTCCAATCCATGTTGTGGGTGCGATTGCAGCTGCGGAAAATATGCCTTCAGGTAAAGCAACTCGCCCAGGCGATATTGTAACAACCATGAGTGGTCAGACCGTTGAAATTTTAAACACTGACGCTGAAGGCCGTTTGGTCCTTTGCGACACGTTAACGTATATCAAACGTTTCAATCCGGCAGTTGTGATTGATATCGCAACATTAACTGGTGCTTGCGTAGTTGCGTTAGGTAAAGTACTGAGTGGTTTATTCTCTCCGGACGATACTTTGGCAGCTGAACTCCAACAAGCTGGTGAGCAGTCATTTGACCGTGTATGGCGCATGCCAGTGATTGATGATTATCAAGAACTATTGGACTCTCCTTTTGCAGACATCGCTAACATTGGTGGACCACACGGCGGCGCAATTACAGCAGCCTGCTTCCTTGAGCGTTTTACTCGTGACTATCGCTGGGCTCACTTAGATGTTGCCGGAACAGCATGGTTATCAGGCTCAGCAAAAGGCGCAACTGGTCGTCCAGTACCGCTACTTATGCAATTCTTGGCTAACCGTGTAAGTACGAATGGCTAAAGTTAGCTTTTATCTGTTTGAAACCAGTGAAGAACGGCAAGTCGATAGTGCTTGCCGTTTATGTCGAAAAATTTTACTGAAGCATTCACAAATCTGGTGGTATTGCCCAGATGTGCAGTTACAACAAACACTTGATGAAAAATTGTGGAGCTTTGATCCGACCAGCTTTATTGCTCATGGCGTTGATCAGGTAGATGCAGCAGTATGTATTTCGGCTAAACAACCTTCTGAACAAGGTTGGCTGGTATTTAATTTTAACAATCATGCACTTGAACAAGTGAATCATTTTAGCCACATTATAGAAATTGTTGAAAATAATGAAGCAGCCAAGCAAATTGGCCGAGAAAAATTTAAAATGTATCGTCGTTTAGGTATAGAACCTCGAACCTTTAAATTATAACGCGCTAAAATGTAAATACTGTTGAGCAAAGGAGAACTGTGGTGGCATTAAATGTCGGGCAAGATTTTAAAAAAAGATGGTTAAATGCGCCTGAAGCTGTCCGTCATGCTTATCAACAGGATTTGGCTCGTATTTGCGGTTTATTAGAGCCTCAGACCCCTATTCAACTGTGGGTTTTAAATGACGAAAAAGCGCAATTAGAATCACAACAAAATATTGAAAAGGCATATGCTGACTTAAAGGCAGAGTTAATCGAGCAAGCGCGAATTCGTCGCCAACTTGCTTTAGAAAAAGCTCTTGCAGATAAGCGCGCAAAGGAAGCAGCTTATGCTGCTGAATTACAAGCTGACGAAGTTCGTAAATTTAGTGAACAAACGGAAGCTTTGCAGGCTTTACGCAGTCATTTAGAACAAGAAGTTGCTGAACATACTGCACGTTATCAGAAAAACCCTGAAACGCCAGCAATTGATTATTCTTCTGGTACAAAACTTAGCATTACTGACGATCAAATCTTATCTGAGCTTGAAAGTGTACGCGTTCGCCTAGAACTTGAAGCTGAAAGCTTAATTGAACAGGCGGTAACAGTTTTCCGCGCCAAACTGCATGCTGCGGCTCAAGAAGAAATTGAATATATTTTAAAGAATTCTAACTTTTCTGATGAAAAAATAGAAAAGTAAAGTTTTAATATTCTTCCTGTCATAAAAATGACATTTAATTGTCACAAAATGGTCATGCATAATATTCTTATGGTTCAAGTAATTATAAGAATAAGTCATGATTATTTATGAAAATTAATGAGGGTAAGAAATGGACATTCCGCATCAGATTTCAACGCAAATTGAGCAACTTAATCAAGGCGAGCAATGGACCTTCTCAGCACAAGAACTTTATATGAGTCATAACGACTTTAATTCGCTTTCAATCTTACTCACACGAGCATCGGAAAAAGGCGAATTTTCAATTACACGCACTCAGCATAATAAACCTTGGGTCGGTACACACTCAGTTACTCTCACCAAGCATTAATTTTTAAAATAAAAAACCGGAACGTATGTCCGGTTTTTTTATTTTGGCAATTTAAAAGTTTATTTTAAAAAACCATTTTCAGCTAAGAAAGCCATACTAATATTTGATTCGGTTTTCTGTTCAGCAGCTTTATCACCTAGTAATAAACGCTCGATATAACGTGCTAAAACATCAACTTCAAGGTTGACCTTGCTACCCACTTGCCACGTACCAATATTAGTACGCTCTGCTGTGTGGGGGATTAGGTTTAAACTTAAAATATTACCGCGTAAATGATTGATCGTTAAGCTAATACCATCTACAGTTACTGAACCTTTCTCTGCCAAATATTTGGCAAGTTCTACAGGCGCAGTCACTTCAAAATAAATTGAGCGAGCATCTTCACGTACTAGGGTAATTTCACCTACACCATCAACGTGACCACTTACAATGTGTCCACCAAAGCGGGTAGTCGGTAACATGGCTTTTTCCACATTGACACGTTGACCAACTTTCCAGTTACCCAAAGTCGTGCGGTTTAAACTTTCACGGGACACATCAGCCGCATACCAGTTATCACCCCACTCAATCACTGTGAGACAGATCCCGTTAGTTGCAATTGAGTCACCCAAATGTACGTCAGACATATCCAAATCGGTTTGAATACGTAAACGTACATCGCCACCTACACTTTGCAGGCTTTCTACTTTACCTAAACTTTCAATAATGCCTGTAAACATGGCTCAATCTCCAAATCTTTTACACTGCTTAAATTGCAGCGCTTACCAAAGTGCGAGCTGTGTACTATTACCTGATGTATCTACACCACCTAGCTCGGCGAAGTGGTAAAGCTGGCCTAACAATTGACGTAACGGTGGCCCTGGTTTGGCATGAGTATCTGTAATCACAATAAACTCAAGCACACGTGCACGCTCTGACTGACGTTGTTTACTTACGCGATAACGTGGAACATCTTGAGTAAGTAAAGTCACTTTTCCACGTTCCAGATTGGCCATCAGTAAATCTTTCGGCTCAATGTTACCATCGGTCGAATAACTGGTCAGAATATAACGTGCATTGATGGTTGAAAGTAATTTTTCATACGCATCTTTTGCATGTTTAGAAGAGTTATAAGGACTTGGACGTTCTTTACGCCATGCACGGTCAATACCACTCTTATAGCCTTTCGTATCTGGCGGTGGTAAATCGACTTGATCCCATAACGTCAACGCATTTAAAACGTGATAGTTACTACTGTAAGCATGCTGATTATAAGGTGGGTCAAGATAGGCTACATCTACTTCAAAACCGCTCATTTGATTTGCTAGATGCTGAGCATCTACACACCACATTTCAGCAGCAGGGCGTTTACGGTCGCCAATCTCACAGAAACGGCTCGGAGTTAACCAAAGTAGTGATTCGATACGCTCTAATGCTGTTTGTGTACGTCCGCCCCACCCTTGGTGGAAGCTTTTAAATACACCACTGGTATTACTCACAAAACTTGCTGAATAGAGTAATGGCGCAAGCAAAGCACTCATTTCTACATCATTAATTGCACCCTGCGCTTGCCATGTGGCAATTTGCTGGCGAATCGCATCGATACGCATACCATTGCGACGCTTAAAAAACAAACGGTCGCGCGAAGGATCGTATACATCATCATTACGAGGGCAAAGATTGTGTGTTACCCAGCCTTTAACCTCGGGTAAGCGGTTTAAATAATCAATCGCTTTCTGATAGCCACCCAACTCTTTAAAAGCAGGTGCATCGACACACGCTAAAATTGCATGATTTAAAGCATGACTATAAGGTTCCCAATCATTGGCAATGACACGGTATCCATTTTGACGTGCTAAACGAGAAACCACCCCACTGCCTGCAAAAAAGTCGGCAAAAATCGGGGGGTTCTTTTTCTTGCTATTCAGCGTCCCTGTGATTTCCAGAGCTTCTAAAATCAAGTGGAGCAATCGGCGCTTGTTGCCCAAATACGGGACAAGCTGATGGAAAAGATATTCGTCTGTCGTGCGGGCTGCATGACGACGTTTGTGGTATACCGAAGGCTCTGAATTCATACTTTCTCTTGCGTAGGGATTAACCTTAAGCGTATATCTTGATCAAGTTGTGTTACATCAAGAAGTTTAAAACGAAGTTGCTGTGCCATATATTCAAAATCTGCATTGAACATGGCTCTTGCACTTTGCCCCAATAAAGTTGGAGCCACATAACTGATCATTTCATCAATCAAGCCTTCTTGCAAAAAGGCACTTGATAATGTCGCGCCAGCCTCGATCAGCACATCATAAATTTGGTATTGCTTAGATAAGGTCTGTAATAGTGTTTTTAAAGGCTGAATTTCTAATTGTATCACGCCTAAGTCAGCAAGTTCCTGACGATATGGTCCCATGACCATCACAGTTTCAGGATTTTCTAATATTTTAGCGGTGAGTGGTAAACGCCCTCTCCGATCTAGAATTACACGTTTTGGCTGAGCAACCGTTTCGATATCAATATTATGAAGTGAACGTACATTAAGTTGGCAGTCATCGGCAATTACAGTTTCAATACCTGTAATCACGGCGCCTGAAATCGCACGCCAATGTTGTACATCTTGACGGGCCGCAGAACCTGTAATCCACTTCGACTCACCTGATGCCATTGCAGTACGCCCATCAAGACTAGAAGCAACTTTTAGTCGTACATATGGCATGCCTGTAGACATCGCTTTTAAAAAGCCTTGATTAAGTTGAGCTGCCAAATCTTCACAAATACCGATTTCTACTTCAATACCGGCATTTTTTAATATCTGAACACCTTTACCTGCAACAAGCGGGTTTGGATCAGGACATGCCACTACCACTTTTTTAACTTGCGCCTTAACCAGCGCCTCAGCACACGGAGGGGTTCGCCCATAATGAGCACACGGCTCAAGCGTCACATAAGCAGTTGCGCCTTGTGCCTGTTCGCCTGCCTGACGTAATGCAAAAACTTCCGCATGGGGCTGACCAGCTTTAGGGTGAAAACCTTCACCAATCACCTGATTATCTTTGACGATGACACAACCAACATTTGGATTAGGCTTGGTCGAATAGAGTCCTCGTTTGGCAAGTTCAATGGCTTGCTGCATCCAGTATTGATCTTGTTTTAACTCAGACATAAAAATCTCAAATGATTAGTGCTCACGTTGTTGCATTTGCTCAATTTGGCGGCGAAACGCTTCAACATCCTGAAAGTCTTGATAAACCGAAGCAAAACGAACATAGGCAACGTGGTCAAGTGCAAATAAAGATTGCATGACAATCTCACCAATCGTTCTGGATTTCACATCACGCTCACCCAAACGGCGAATTTGCAACTGAATATCGCTTAGAACCGTCTCGATCTGCTCTTGTGTCACTGGACGTTTTTGTAAGGCATGCATAAGCGAACGACGTAGCTTCGCCTCATCGAACGGTTCATTTTTTCCATTCGATTTGATCACACGGGGCATCACCACTTCATAGCTTTCAAAAGTGGTAAAACGTTCACCGCAACTTACACACTCACGACGTCGACGAATCTGACAGCCTTCTGCGGCTAGACGCGAATCGATGACTTTACTATCTGCGGCGTTGCAAAATGGACAATGCATAGCGGACTTAATAGGGTCAATTACTTTGACCTAGTGTAGCAAAATTTCTACACTTACAGAACCAGCATTCTATGAGACAAAAAAACAGTCCTGTCCGAGATCAAAGCATCGCTTTGATCACAGCACAAGACTGTTTTTGATATAAGAATTATTAGTGATTATTCAATACGTTCGCCATGTTGGCTTAAGTCCAGCCCCATACGTTCATCATCGGAATTAACACGAAGTCCAATGATAAGGTCAATCACTTTAAGAATAATGAAAGTTGCGATACCACTGTAAACCATTGTTGCAAGCACACCTTCAACTTGTACCCACAACTGACCAGCGAATGTTGGTGCTAATGCTACGTTGGCTGCCTTAATGATTTCATCACTATAAAATACGCCAGTTAAAATCGCACCGACAATACCACCTACAGCGTGTAAACCAAACGCATCCAAAGCATCATCGGCTTTAAGTAAGCGTTTAAGTGCCGTAATACCCCAGAAGCAGACTACGCCACCAATAAGGCCCATTACTAAAGCTCCGCCTACACCAACAAAACCAGCTGCAGGCGTAATCACAACTAAACCAGCAACAGCTCCAGATGCACCGCCCAATACAGAAGCTTTACCACGGATCATACGTTCTACTACCAACCAAGAGAACGCAGCAGCAGCGGCAGCAACTTGAGTCACTAAAATTGCCATACTTGCACGAGCACCAGCACCTAAAGCACTACCACCGTTAAAGCCGAACCAACCCACCCAAAGTAAACTTGCACCGATTACAGTTAAAGTTAAGTTATGTGGCGCCATAGATTCACGGCCAAGACCAATACGTTTACCAAGCATATAAGCAGCAACTAGGCCTGCAACACCGGAGTTAATGTGTACAACCGTACCGCCAGCGAAATCTAATGCACCTGCTTTAAATAACCAGCCATCTGCCGCCCATACCCAGTGAGTAATTGGCGCATAAACCACAAGTACCCAAATTGCAATGAATGCCATGAAAGCTGAATATTTCATACGGTCAGCAATCGAGCCACTCAAAATTGCGACAGTAATGATGGCGAAAGTCATTTGGAAAATAACAAAGAGGCTTTCAGGAATTGTTCCACTTAGTGCATCAAAAGCGACACCATTGAGCATTGCTTTAGACAAATCACCAAAGTATGCACCTGTGCCAGAGAACGCGATTGAATAACCTGCAATCACCCAGAGCAAACTTACTAAAATTGCAGCAGAAAGGCTAAACATCATAGTGCTTAAGACATTTTTCTTACGGACCATACCACCGTAAAATAACGCCAAGCCTGGAATTGTCATCAACAGAACCAAAGCTGTTGAAATTAAAATCCAAGATGTATCACCGGTATCGAGTTTTGCAGTCGGTGTCGGAGCGGCCGGAGTTTCCTCAGCTGCTGGTGCCGCTGCAATTGTTGCAGGAGCTTCAGACGTTGATGTTGCTGTAACCTCAGATGTTGGTGTTGTTACAGTCTCTTCTGCCCAAGCGGCAGTACCACCCAAAAGTGCGCCAGTTAAACTCAGCGCCATAAGCATTTTTTTCATTCGTGTCCCCCAACCTCATTTGCGAGCTATTTATTGCTCAGCAAGCTTTGTGCCAATTTAGACAGCATCTGGTCCTGTTTCACCTGTACGGATACGGATGACTTGTTCCAGATTAGTCACAAAAATCTTACCATCGCCGATTTTTCCAGTGCTTGCCACACGTGTAATTGACTCAATTACCGCGTCGACCATTTCATCACTAATCGCAATTTCGATTTTTACTTTAGGTAAGAAATCAACCACATACTCAGCGCCGCGGTAAAGTTCTGTATGTCCTTTTTGACGACCAAAACCTTTAACTTCAGTTACGGTAATCCCTTGTACACCAATGTCAGAGAGTGCTTCACGCACATCATCCAATTTAAACGGTTTTACAATTGCAGTTACAAGCTTCATGTTTGTTTCCTTCGGCTTCTTTTCACCAGTAAGGTTTTATGTTCAATTTTCATGCCAATATTTCAAAGGTTGGAGGATATGAATCTTTTGCATGAGCTTTCTTTATAACCTATTTAGTTATCAAGATGTAGATGAGCAACTAAAAATAAAATGAATTTTCAGTCCTGTTTTTATTTCAATTTATCGTTATGACATGGCTAAAAGCCAAGAAGCCTATATCCTAGATTCAAGCAGTGTTAAACTGGCGAGCATAAGGTAATACAACAGTTTGGATATCTCATGCTAGAAACTCTATTACAGGCCATCTTGGAACAAATTGACGAGCCTAAAAAAGATTTAGAAAAAAACTTACGTGCATTATTAAATGAAACTGTCGAGAAATTAGATCTTGTCTCTAAACAAGAAATCGAAAGACAAAAAACAGCCCTTCATTTAGCCAATCAACGTTTAGAAGCGCTACAAAAACAAGTCAGTCTATTAGAAGAAGCTTTAAAGAATAAAAAATAAGCACCAACGTAGCGCACTTATACTTTACAACGATTAAAAATGAAGCACCATAATGGAACAATAAGATGTCTTTTTCTAAAATTTATACTCGGGGACTTTTAGGATTACATGCGCCTCTCATTGAGGTTGAGGTGCATGTGAGTCAAGGCTTACCCTCTCTGACTATTGTAGGCTTAGCGGAAGCAGCAGTTAGGGAAAGTAAGGATAGGGTTCGCTCAGCTATTATTAACAGTGGATTTCAATTTCCAACTAAGCGGCTGACCATTAACCTTGCTCCTGCAGATTTGCCCAAAGATGGTTCACGGCTAGATTTACCAATTGCTTTAGGCATCTTAATTGCCTCTGGTCAACTTCCGGAAAACTGCACAGAAGACTTTGAATTTATTGGAGAGTTGGCTCTAGACGGTCATGTAAGACCCGTATCAGGCGCTTTAACTTTAGCAATGGCATGCCAGCAAGCTCAGCATAAAATCGTTTTACCCGTCGATAATAGCCAAGATATTAGCCAGTTACCTAATCTTGAGTGTTATCCAGTTAATCATTTAAAAGAGGTGTGCGAGCACTTTTTAGGCACACAAAAGCTAGCTCATGCGCAGCCAAGTGCCCATTCAAATGAAATGCCCTATAAATTTGATCTTGCAGATGTTAAAGGTCAGCTACGCCCACGGCGTGCACTAGAAATTGCTGCCGCTGGGGGACATTCCCTGCTCTTTAAAGGACCACCAGGCACAGGTAAAACTTTATTGGCCTCACGCCTGCCTTCCATTTTACCGCCACTTTCTACTCAAGAAACTCTTGAAGTTGCAAGTATTTATTCTATTTCAAATACACCACATACTTTTGGGCAGCGTCCATTTCGCGCGCCCCACCATACAGCATCAGCAATTGCACTGGTTGGGGGCGGTTCACACCCCAAACCGGGTGAAATTACTTTATCTCATTTAGGTGTTCTATTTTTAGATGAACTTCCCGAGTTTGACAGAAAGGTTCTAGAAGTCTTACGCCAACCGCTTGAGTCAAAAGAAATCATTATTTCACGTGCAGCTCGGCAAATTACTTATCCGGCGAACTTTCAGCTCATTGCAGCAATGAATCCTTGTCCATGTGGGTATGCATTTAATCAAGATAGCCGTTGTCAGTGTTCACCAGAAAGCATTAAACGCTATCAAAACCGCATATCGGGACCGTTACTCGACCGCATCGATTTACATATTGATGTACCGCCATTAAAAGCTCAAGAACTGCAAGACCCAACACCTGCAGAAGATTCTACAACTGTGCGACAACGTGTGATTTATGCTTATGAACAACAAATGCAAAGACAGGGTTGTTTGAATCAGGCGCTCTCACCAAAACAACTAGAACAACATGCCGTTCTCGATAGTACTTCACAGCGAATGATTGAAATGGCTCAGCAACGTTTAAATTTATCTGCTCGTGCTTATCATCGCGTTTTACGGGTTGCTCGTACTATTGCCGATTTGGCTCAAAGTGAGGTCATTCAAAGTCCTCATCTTACAGAAGCACTCTCTTATCGAGGTAATCACTCTTAAAATAAAACAGCGGATTATGAGTCCGCTGTTCTTTTATTAAAGAGCTTCATTTAAGGTCTCAATTAGAGAGGTGATTTCTTTCTCTGATAAAGCTGCAAAACCAAAGCGAATACAATGATTAGCACATTCTTTCTGTTTAAACTTCTGCTCTGTATCAATGTTGAGTTCTTTTAGCTTTATGAGCTGATCTTGATTAAATGATTTCTGAAACTTTACCCACAAAGCCATTCCACCCGCAGGCGGTTGTATCTGAATACTCTCAGCAAAAACTCTTTGAAACTCAGCTAACGCATGGTCTCGACGTAACTGATAAATCTTTTTCATTTTACGGATGTGTCGCTTGATTTCCCCTCTTTGCATTAAATCGGCTAAAGCGAGTTCCGTAATATTATTGCCCTGCCGATCAATCAATAAAATATCTTCAGTAATGGTTTGAATGATGGTTGGAGCTGCCACGATATAGCCTAACCGAATACCGGGTGCAAAAACTTTAGACAATGACCCCACATGAATGACCAACTCAGAGTGATGTAAGCTCGCTAAGGGTGGCATAGGCCGGCTGTCATAGTGGAATTCATGGTCATAGTCATCTTCAATAATGTAAAACCCCCATTTTTTTGAAAGTTCTAAGAGTTGAAGACGGCGGCTCATTGTCATGGTAACGGTTGTAGGGTACTGATGATGTGGCGTTGTATAAATTGCTGCAACCGAGTGTTCTTTTAAAATCCGTTCGAGATCTTCAATAACAATACCTTGATCATCTAATTTGACAGAAACTACTTGAAAGCCATTTGATTGAAATGCTTTAAAAGCAGACGGATAATATAATTCCTCAACGACGATGACACCCTGCCGATTGGGTAATGCACGAGAGGCAAGAAAAATTCCCATCTGGCTACCACGTACAATACAAATCTCATCTTCCGCAACATTCATGAAACGTTCCATCGACAACATTTGTTTTAAAGCCTGCCTTAGTTCAGCCATACCGCGTGGGTCACCATATCCCATGTACTGGTTTTGAGTAATTTTAATGAGTGCGTGCCGATAGGCCCTCGAAAACAATTCATAGGGAATAAGCCTCGGATCTGGCACACCATCGTTATGGGGCCGCTGAGCAACTTGTTGAATTATTGGTTTATCACTAACTTTTCGATCAGCTCTTGGCTCTATATGAGGCTTTTTTTCCGGTAAAACATCTGCCACAAATGTGCCTTTTCGAGGCCGAGTCACAAGCCAACCTTGTGCCTCCAATTCTTCATAAACTGCTTGTACCGTTTTTCGATTAATTCCCAATTCTTTTGACAGGCTGCGAGACCCCGGCAGCATAGTGCCCTGTACTAAACGGCCACTCAAAATTTCCTGACTAATCAAGTTAGTCAGTTTTAGAAAAACCGTTTTTTCTTCTCTTTCATCAATGCGGAAATGTATTTGCCAAGGTCTTAGCATATTCGCCCCATCTGGACCATATAACTTATAAAAACTGGATGTATTGATCCATCCAGTTGTTTTTTATTCTGCCTTCACCTACTTAATTTGGTCAACTGGACTGGAGAAGAGATGAAGACTGCTTCTGTAAACAAACACGACTTGATGCAACACGCACAGCAAGACATGCAAAAGTGGATGAGCGACTTAGATTTAACAGACCGTCAAAAGCTTGCACTGACTTGCCGTATTTTATTTGATCATGGGCATGATGCTGGTTTAGCGGGTCAAATTACATGCCGTAGTAAAAATAAAGAAACCTTTATTACTCAACGTTTCGGTTTAGGTTTTGATGAAATTACTGCTTCAAACTTGCTTGAGGTGAATCAGGACTTAGAACCCATCAATCAAGAAGGCATGGCAAACCCAGCCAACCGTTTCCACACATGGATTTATAAAGAACACCCAGAAGTGAACTGTATTATCCATACGCATCCAACGTATGTAGCGGCCCTGTCGATGCTACAGATTCCACTTATGATTTCCCAAATGGACGTCTGCGCACTTTACGAAGACTGCTCATTTGTAGGCCACTGGCCGGGAGTTCCTGTAGGTAATGAAGAAGGTCTTTTGATTTCTTCCGCGCTGGGTAAAAACCGCGCTGTTTTGTTGTCTCATCATGGTCAATTGGTCACAGGAAAAACCATTGAAGAAGCCTGCAACTTGGCGCTTTTAATTGAACGCGCAGCTCAACTGCAACTTTTAGCCATGTCTGCCGGACAAATCCAACCTATCCCCCACGCTTTGGCAGCGGAAGCCCATGATTGGGTGTCTACCGATAAACGCAACAAAGTGAACTTTGCTTACTACGCACGTAAAGCTTTGAAAAAACATTCTGACTGTATTTAAAAAGAGACCTCGACCATGAAACTAAACGGCATTATTGGCTACCCTGTTACTCCCTTTTCTGATGACAACACCATCAATCTTCCTGTACTAAAACAAATGCTGGATTTGCTTATTGAAAATGGCTGCGACGCGATTGCACCTTTAGGCAGTACAGGTGAAAGCGCTTATCTTGAATGGGATGAATGGTGCTTAGTCGCGAAAACTTCAATTGAAAGCATTAATAAGCGCGTACCTGTCATTATTGGGATTTCAGAACTCACCACTGATCAAGCCATCAAAAAAGCCCAAATCGCGCAAAGCTATGGTGCAGATGCACTTATGGTGATCCCTGTATCTTATTGGAAGCTAACAGACCAAGAGATTTTTGAATATTATCAAGCAATTGCCCAAGAAACTACTCTACCTATTATGGTGTATAACAACCCTGCAACCAGTGGGGTTGATATGTCTCCTGAATTAATCGTGCGCATGTTTAACAACATTGGAAATATTATGATGGTAAAAGAAAGCAGCGGCGATATTCAGCGCATGCATAAAATTTATGAGCTATCAAAAGGTGAACTTCCGTTTTATAACGGCTGTAACCCTCTAGCTTTAGAAGCTTTATGCGCAGGAGCAAGCGGTTGGTGTACAGCAGCACCCAATCTGTTAGGCCAACGACCTCAACAGCTCATTGAACATGTAAAAAATGGTGAATTGGAACAGGCCCAGAAGTCATTTTATCAGCAGCTTCCTCTATTACGCTTTATTGTAAATGGTGGTCTGCCTAAAACGATTAAAGCTGGTTTACAACTAAAAGGTGTCGCTGCAGGCGCACCACGCAAGCCGTTGACCAAAGCCACGGATATTGAGCTTAACCAGTTAAAACAACTACTTTCTGAAATAGAAAACTAATAAAAAAGCGGGTTTATTGACCCGCTTTTTTAAAACCCCAGCTTAGAATGTTTTAGTTAAACTAAACACTAAACCTGTGTCATAAGGTTTTTTCTGAGCATCAGTCATGCCAGAAGTACTAATATCTGTACCGACAACATCTAGCTCAGCAACAATACCCAAGATGTTATAGTTTACGCCGACTTTATAATCAATATAGCTATCATCTTCACCTGGTCCACCAGCAACTACAAGTAAAGAATCTTTGTTTTTAAGCTTGTTATAACCAACTGAAGCAAGTCCAGTAAATCCGGTGTCTGCAATTGGTGCCGAATAACCCACGTTAAAATACCAGAACTCGTCAGAGTGGCCCCAGTAATCGTTAGAATAATTCACGCCGACACTAAGGGCATCACCTTTAAATAAAGAATCTGCAAACGTTAATTTTCCGTAAAACTCGGTAAAGTCAAAACCAGTGTCACCATTGTATGGATTAGTGAATTTTGAATCAGAGCCAATATAACCATAACGGATCACACCAACATCATAAGTCGGTGCAAGTGTGTCTGACAGTTTTAAGGTGTTGGTATAACCTAACGAGATATCAGTTTCAGTTGAAACACCAGGTGTATTAAAGTCTACGCTTGACCCCCAAAGCGCAACATAAGCACCTGACTTATGAGAGAAAGTGAAGCCGCCTTGAATAGCTGGATTATTTGAAGACTGCGTAATACCACGGAAGCGATAATCTGTAGTAGCAGCCACACTACCAGTTGCGGTGATGCCGTAAAAAGATGGAGCATCTTCAGCCATAACCATGGTTGAACCTGCCGTGAGTACGCCGAATGTTACTGCTTTAAGTGCAAACTTCATCATTTTAATCTCCCCCACAATGAACGCACGATTTATATGACTTAAACAAATTTTGTTACTTAAGCTTTAGCAATTGCTGTGCCAAGTTCATATTTGGTATCGCTACACTTCATTAATTTAGAGACTAAAAAACTTATACAACGCGAAAAATAAAAATCTTCTAAATAATTATTTTTATATATAACAATAAAGTATGAACATTTTGTTTGCGTAAAATATAAAGAAAACATGAGAAAACACCTTATCGGAAATAAACAAGCCGAGATCGGTAGTATTGAATGGTAGGGCGTAAAGTCTCTATTTCATTTCTATATAAAGAGATAAAAACTCCATAAATTTATTAGTACAGAGCCTCTTTATTTAACCCTTATTTTTATTTATGAACCATTTTGGGCTTTTTCCGCACGAAAATATAAATAAAAAATATATTGCACAAATTTCATGCAAATTATCGCACTAAATTTGATCGATAGAGTCTAAGGGTTTTCTGGCGTTGCTTTCGTCTCTGTTTTAAACAATTTTTTGATATAAAAATGTTATAAAGTAACAATATAGAGTGAGATTACTAGAAATTGCTCAAGAAAATTGCTTAAGAAGAGATTAAAAAGTAAACATATCAAACAAAAAAGAGTAAAAATTGAACACAAAAATCAAGTATTTTTAAAATTTTCACATAAGAAAAAATGGTAAAATTCAACTAAAAAATAAATTACTTTTTTCATTTTAAACAATAAATTAACTATAAAAATTTAAAAATAAATTCAGTTAAACTCCCCTACCACATTAATCAAATCCTGCATAGCATATATAAAATAAAATGAACAAAAATATATCTTTTTTATAGATTACTTATACAATTGATGGAAATCCTAGGCCCTGAACAATAACAAGGCACAGGATTTATCGTTTTTATGAGGTTCTTTAAATATGCTAAAAGCACAAAAACTTACATTAGCAGTTCTCATTTCTGCGGCAATAATTTCCTCAGCTCAGGCAAGCGAGCAAAGTGAGGCAAAAGGATTTGTTGAAGATGCGAACGGTTCTATTCTCTTCCGTACAGGTTATCTAACTCGTGACAAAAAACAGGGCGCGAAAGATACCAGCTCAGTTGCTCAATCAGCAATTGTAAGTATCGAATCTGGCTTTACCCCTGGTATCGTTGGTTTCGGTGTAGGCGTTGTTGGTGATGGATCATTTAAAATTGGCGAAAACAAAAACGCTGGAAACCAAATGATTCCAAAACACAACGATGGTTCAGCTTACGACCACTGGGCTCGTGGTGGTGGCAGCGTTAAGGCACGTTTCTCGAATACAACAGTACGTTACGGTACTCAAGTACTCGACTTACCAGTCCTTGCAAGTAATACAGGACGTATGGTTCCTGAATACTTCACAGGTACTTTATTAACTAGCCATGAAATCAAGAACCTTGAGGTTGTTGCTGGTAAATTTACTAAAGACCAAATGTCTGACCAAATCAATACCGATGCGGATGCTTCTGGCAGAGGTCTTGACCGTGCAATTGTTTGGGGTGCTAAATATAAGTTTAATGATAACTTAAATGCATCTTATTATGGCTTAGACAGCAAAAATGCTCTTGAACGCCATTATGCTAATGTTAACTTTAAACAACCTTTAGCAAATGACAGTTCATTAACTTATGATTTTAGTGGATACCATACTAAGTTTGATGCAAATGCACACACTTATTCAGCAACTGGAACTGTAGCACCAAATTATGCTGCGGATGGTATAGCTGGCGAAGAAAAGACCAATAATATTTGGGCTATTTCAGGAACTTATGCGACTGGTCCACATAGTGTGATGTTAGCATATCAACAAAACACTGGTAATGTTGGTTACGACTATGGCCAAAATGCTGATGGTTTCCAAAGTATTTATTTGCCAAACTCTTATATGTCTGATTTCATCGGTAACCACGAGAAATCTGCTCAAATTCAATACAATGTTGATTTTGGCAAGTTAGGCGTATTACCTGGTTTAAACTGGACCACTGCATTTGTATATGGTTGGGACATCAAGGTTAGAAATGTAACTGATGATGCTCAAGAACGCGAATTCTTTAACCAAGTGAAATACACAGTTCAAAGTGGTTTTGCTAAAGATGCAAGCCTTCGTATTCGTAACTCTTACTACCGTGCAAGTGATGCTTACCAAGGCGCTTACATCGGTGATACCAATGAATGGCGTATTTTCTTAGATATTCCTGTGAAATTATTCTAATTCACAGATTTATCAAGCATAAAAAAACCTACCTCTGGTCACACAGGTAGGTTTTTTATTAAGCCCAGAATCAATTGTGACACTCTAGGCTTAAAAATTAGAGCTTATTTTTTAGCAGCTTCGATTGCTTTCAATACTTCCGCTTTAGCAACGTCAGCACCTTCCCAACCGCTGATTTTCACCCATTTGCCTGGTTCTAAATCTTTATAGTGGCTAAAGAAATGCTCAACTTGGCTAATCAATAACGGAGGAAGATCTGTATATTCCTGAACGTCTTTGTAAAGTGGAGATAATTTTTCGTGTGGAACAGCGATTAATTTCGCGTCGATACCACCGTCATCTTCCATGTTTAATTTGCCCACTGGACGGCAACGAATTACAGAACCGGCAGCAACAGGATGTGGAGTTACAACAAGTACGTCTAATGGGTCACCATCTTCAGACAAAGTGTTTGGTACATAGCCGTAGTTTGCTGGGTAGAACATTGCTGTACCCATAAAACGGTCTACAAACAATGCATCAGAATCTTTGTCAATTTCATATTTAATTGGCGCTGCATTTGCAGGAATTTCAATGATGACATAGATGTCATTTGGTGCATCTTTACCTGCTGGGATATTGCTGTAACTCATATCAATACTCTTTCGTTATGAAGTCAGATGTAAAATCCACTCGATTATAACGTGGATATCATCAAAATGATGCCGATTATACAATGCGCACACGCGAAAGTTGATATGAATGGTGACAGAATGACACTCAAGTCAACTTAATTGTCACGATCAACAAGAATATTGGGCATAACAATGATAAAAACCAGACGATAGAGCGTAAAGTAGCCCAATTACTTAAGTAACAAATGCCATAAATCACGCGTAAAATAATATAGGCCCAGCCCAATCTTAAAATAAAGTATTCAGGAACCACCATATATTCAGCCATCAAAATAGCTGTTAAAAATAAAGGTAAACTTTCAAAACTGTTTTGTTGTACTGCATTTGCCCGAGCAGCGATACCCTTTGTATTAGCAAGAAAGTCTCTTGGGTTCTGATTATCGACGGGCTGAAAACCACCGGTAAATTTTGCAATTACGGTAAATGCGTATGGCAGCAAACATGCCACTAAAATAATATAGATAATGCTGCTGATGCCGTGCATAGTGCCATCCATCACTGAAAATACTGTTGATCATGCTATCATAACTCATCGTTTTTACCTGAAATTTTATGCAACCGCATGTCATCACTGATTTATAGGGCTATGTATGCAACAACCTGATCAAAAAGAATTGTTCGAGGTCTTAGAAAAGCAAAAGAAGAACCAGCTTCAGGTAGATCGTATATTCAAAATTGTATTACCGATCGTCGCTTTTTTATTGAGTGTAATTTGTGCGAATTTTAATTGGCAATCTACACTGGGTACCTTCGTGATCTTAACAGTGACCTTTATTGCTGTGGGTGTCAAAAGACTTCCTTTGTGGCACTGGCTCATTGTGATTACCATATATTGTCTTGTAGATAATTACCTCAGTTATGGTCAACTTGATGTAACTCACTTACGTCTACAACTCGGTACCATGTTAGTTTTTGTTGGTATGGTCGGAATTGGTCGTCCTTATGTAGATCGTTGGTTTATGAAAAACCATTAAAATAAAAAAAGCGCCTTACGGCGCTTTTTTATTCATCATTACGCAGGCTTACGTAAATCTTTACGTAAAATTTTGCCTACATTTGATTTTGGTAATTCATCCATAAACTCAACATAACGAGGGCGTTTATAGCCTGTTAAGTTTTCTTTAGCAAAGTTCAAAACTTCTTCTGTAGTTAAGCTTGGATCTTTTTTCACAATAAAGAGTTTTGGCACTTCACCTGATTTTTCATCTGGAACACCAATTGCAGCAACTTCCAATACTTTTGGATGTTTAGCAATCACTTCTTCAATTTCACTTGGGTAAACGTTAAAGCCAGAAACCAAAATCATATCTTTTTTACGGTCTACAATTTTGACGTATCCACGGCTGTCCATTACACCAATATCACCGGTACGGAAGAAACCATCTGCTGTCATGACTTTAGCAGTCTCATCTGGACGATTCCAATAGCCTTTCATGACTTGAGGACCACGAATTGAGATCTCCCCTTGTTCACCCAAAGGTACTTCTTTTCCGTCATCATCTAAAATTGCAACCTCAGTTAACGGTAATGGAATACCAATGGTGCCGCTAAATTCAGTAGATGCAGGTGGATTCGCAGTTGCAACTGGTGAAGTTTCTGATAAGCCATAACCTTCAATAATAGTTGTACCAGTAATTTTCTTCCAAGCTTCTGCTGTAGATGGAAGAACTGCCATACCACCGCCCATCGCCATTTTTAAGTTGCTATGGTCAAGTTGCTTGAACTCTTCATTATTCACCAAGGCATTAAATAATGTATTTACTGCAGGGAAGAAAGAAGGTTGATATTTACGTAATTCCTTAATCACAGCCGGTAAGTCACGCGGGTTCGGAATTAAGATATTTGCCTGCCCTTTGTACATACCGTACATCGCACAAACCATGAACGCAAAAATATGGTAAAGCGGTAATGCACAAACAATACGATCGCCTTTAGCACCATCGTTTGCACCGAATTTGCTTTGGAAAATACCATCACACTGTAAAAGGTTGGCAACCAAATTGCGGTGAGTCAGCTCAGCACCTTTTGAAACACCCGTTGTACCACCGGTATATTGAAGCACGGCAGTATCACTTAAAGTTAAAGTCGGACGTTTATAATTGCTTGGATTTTCTTTATTTAATGCACTGTTAAATTTAACATGCCCAGGAATATTCCAAGCTGGAATTTGTTTACGGACTTTACGTAAAACAAAGTTCACCAAAGTACCTTTCAGTGTACCTAGCATATCTCCGACAGAAGCAACAACTACATGCTTCACTGGAGTTTTACCCAAAATGCTTTGGTAAACACTTGCAAAGTTCTCGATAATAACGAGCACTTCTGCACCTGAGTCATTCAACTGATGCTCAAGTTCACGCGCAGTATATAGTGGGTTAACATTCACTAAAACCAAGCCTGCACGTAAGACTGCCAATGCCACTACAGGATACTGCAGCACGTTTGGCATCATTACTGCCACACGCGTACCTTTTGCTAACCCCAAATTTTGCAAATAGGTCGCGAACTTACGGCTTGCAAGCTCCAACTCGTTAAATGACATGGCTTTATCCATAAAGATAAAGGCATCACGAGAACCAAATTTTTGGAAATTACGCTCAAAAATATCAACAAGTGAGGTATTTTCTGCAGGCAATGCTACTGTTTCTGGAATCCCTGTCTTTTGGTATTCTGCAAACCAAATCTTTTCCATAATGCCATTATCTCCGATTCGTAATCCTTAGTAATAACTGTTATTCAATGCCCCAGCTATTCTTTAGCTTCTTGGTGCCAGAACATATTTAAAACTTATTGGCACATTCATGACACTTTCGAACAAGATTATGAGACAGAAGTTTTGACAATTTAAGCCTGCCAAATTTTTTGCATGGAGTACAAATTACGTACTCCAAATTGCTGCCCTTTTAATCATTATTCAATACCAACAAGTTCAGTTCATTGCTTGAACATGTTGCCATATATAGCGTATTTATGTTGCCAGACGCTAGCTTTATCTCTGAATCAACAGTTTATTTGCTTTTTGATATCCACGTGGTAAGAGCTGACCTTTCGAAGCACGTTTACCCATGTATTTTTGTAGATCATCACCTTTTAATTTGAGATGTTGTTGACCTGCAACCACCTGAATTATTTCATCTAAGTTCAGGGTTGTCATGGATAAAATTTGCTCTTTTCCTTCAAGTTGTATCAACTTATTACCTTTACCTTTATTTAAATTTGGTAGTTCTGCCAAATCTAAAATTAACAAACGCCCTGCTGAGCTCAGTACAGCCAGATGCGTCATGTTTTGGGCAGAAATGAGTGGTAAAGCCTTTGCCTTATCCGGAACCGTTAAGAATGTCTTACCGGCTTTCGCATTGGTATCTAATTGCTTGGTTTGCGTTTTAAAACCATAACCTGCCGAACTTGCAGCAATCAACTCAGACTCATCATCATCTAAATAAACCTGAATAAACGATACGCCACTTGCTGGTGACAATTTAGAACTTAATGGATCCCCCAAGCCTCTTGCTGAAGGTAAGTTACTAATTGGCAAGGCATAGCTGCGCCCTGTTTCATCAAGGAAGTAAACTCGCTGATTGGTTTTCCCGACAGCATGACTTAAATATTGGTCCCCAGCACGGTAGTTCAGATTTTCAGCATCCACATCCGCACCTTTTGCCGCACGAACCCAGCCTGCTTCAGACAAAACGACTGTTACCGTTTCAGCTGGCATTAAATCCTGTTCTTTAATTTGAACCGCTTCAGCACGTGCAACAATTGGAGAACGGCGCTCATCACCGAACTTTTTCGCATCTTCTTTTAATTCACTGATAATCAGGTTTTTTAAAGATTCAGGATTTTCGAGTTGTTCACGAATAATGGCAGCTTTCGCGGAAAGCTCATCTTGTTCATGACGAATTTCCATCTCTTCAAGCTTTGCCAAATGACGTAATTTAAGCTCTAAAATCGCTTCGGCCTGTATCTCATCAATATTGAAGTGTTCCATCAAGACTGGCTTAGGCTGGTCTTCTTCACGAATAATACGAATGACTGTATCAATATCGAGATAAGCAATTAAAAGACCTGCCAAAATATGCAGGCGCTTTTCAATACGGTTTAAATGGTACTGTAAACGACGAGTTACCGTTTTTTTACGGATCTCGATCCATTCAAGCAAAATACGACGAATTGATTTCACCTGAGGACGACCATCTTCGCCAATCATGTTTAAATTGACACGATAGCTTGATTCTAAATCGGTGGTCGCAAATAAGTGGCTCATCACTGCTTCCGCATCAATACGGTTAGAGCGAAGTACAATCACGAGTCGTGTCGGGTTTTCATGATCCGATTCATCACGCACGTCGACAACTAATGGCAGCTTTTTAGCCTGCATTTGGTCAGCAATTTGGGTAATTACCTTAGAACCAGAGACTTGATATGGGAGCTCAGTAATTACGATTTCATTTTTCTCAATGGCATATACCGCTCGCATACGGTAACTACCACGACCAGTGGTCTGGATTTTGAGTAATTCTTCTGGCGGGGTAATAATTTCAGCTTTGGTTGGTAAATCCGGAGCCGGAATATATTCAGCTAATTTTTCGTCCGAGGTTTGCGGATTACGGATTAAAGCAATTGTGCCTTTTACAACTTCACGCAAATTATGTGGCGGGATATCAGTTGCCATCCCGACAGCAATACCTGTCGTACCATTAAGAAGAATATTAGGTACACGTGCAGGTAAAGTGATCGGTTCTTTTAAAGAACCATCAAAGTTATCTTGCCATTCGCTAGTGCCCTGACCTAATTCGCTCAGCAATAATTCACTATAAGCCGAGAGTTTTGCTTCGGTATAACGCATCGCAGCAAAAGACTTAGGATCATCAGGTGAGCCCCAGTTCCCCTGACCTTCAATTAAAGGATAGCGGTAACTAAATGGCTGAGCCATGAGTACCATGGCTTCATAACATGCAGAGTCACCATGTGGGTGGTATTTACCAAGTACATCACCCACTGTACGCGCTGATTTTTTTGGCTTGCCACTGCTTTTTAAGCCTAGCTCGCTCATAGCATAGACAATACGGCGCTGTACGGGCTTTAAGCCATCACTGATATGCGGCAATGCACGGTCCATAATGACGTACATGGCATAATTCAAGTAAGCCTGTTCAGTAAATTCGGCTACAGAGCGGTTTTCTGTCGCATGATGCGCAAGGCTGGTCATAGTCAGCTTATCTTCCAAATCAGTCGTTATTTTAAGTGTGTATTATGCTAAGTGGGCTATGTTACAGACACAAGGGGGACTCTGTCACCTGAGCGTCAAATTGTGTCTTATCTCTCTATATTTTTAGTTACTTGCTATAAAGTTAGGCAAAAACTATAGCCCAATCGACTCTAGTCTTTTACCTTGAGTCTCTTCACCTAATATCAAAATCACTAAAGCTACGGCAAGTAAAACCACAGTAAACATCATAAAAACTTGATTAAAGCCGTTTTTAGCAACCATCATATGTGTCACGACCATTGGCGCGACAATTCCACCGATACGCCCCATTGCCGATGCCCAGCCTGACCCGAAAGCCCGAATATTGGCCGGATATTGTTCTGGTGTATAGGTATATAAGACTCCCCATGCACCCAAATTAAAGAATGACATGAGACAGCCCCAAAACATAATGCTATTTACACTGTCGGCTTGTCCAAAGAAATATGCCGACAAAGCACAAAAACCGATAAATGCGGCAAGTGTAATTTTTCGACCTAAACGCTCGACAAACCAAGCAGCCGCCAAGTAGCCCGGTAACTGCGCCAAAATCATAAGCAATACATATTCAAATGATTTGACAATGTCATAGCCTTGTTTCACCAATAAACTCGGCAACCACGTAAAGATGCCGTAATAGGAATACACAATGCCAAACCAGATTAGCCAGAGCATTAAACTTCTACGAGCAAATTGACCACTCCAGAGCTGTTTAAATGAAACTTTTTGTCGCATCGCCACAGGCACGACTTCAATATGGTGAACTATTTGCACACATGCTTCGGCTTCTAGTTTTTGTACCAGTGCATGCGCTTCTTCAATACGACCACGGTTAATCAAATACGGTATCGACTCAGGGACTTTTTTCCAAATCACTAAAATATAAATAAGTGGAAGTCCACCTATAAGAAAGGCAATATGCCAGCCAAATTTAGGAATAATAAAATAAGAAATGAGCGCAGCAACCAACCAGCCTAATCCCCAAAAACTTTCAAGTAGAACGATAAATCTTCCACGAACATGAGCAGGCACATATTCACTGACCAGCGTGACTGCTACAGGTAATTGACCACCTAGCCCCAACCCAACAATAAACCGAAAAATTAATAGCCACTTTAGATCAGGGGCAAAAGCACATAACGCAGTCGCAATACTATAAATTGCCATTGTCATCGCAAAGACAGTTTTACGGCCAAAACGATCTGCCAAGGCACCAGAACAAACTGCGCCTATAGCCATACCTACAAAGCCAATACTGACAATCCAGCCACTTTCAACTGGTGTTAATGACCAGTCTTTAACAAGGGTTGTCATAATAAAAGCGATAATGCCGGTATCCATCGCATCAAACATCCAACCTAAACCCACTACCCATAAAAGCGTGTAGTGAAATTTGCCAATTGGAAGATTTTGTATACGTGAAACCAGATCCATAGGATTAACTCTACTGGAAAGAATAAGTGGACAAGACCATATATAGAATTGTTATATCATGCCCACATGAAATTCTGCATGATTAATGTTCGTCGGTTGAAGAAGCCGACTCTGCATCATCATCTTTATAAATAAATTTAGGCATTTCCAAACCAAAATAAATGGCAATTAAACGAAGCGTAAAACCGAATACTAAGGTTGAAATAACGGTAAGTTCTAAACTTAAACCTAAATCCAGACAGACCCAATAACAAATGACTGCAACAAAAGAAATACTTGCATAAAGCTCACGGCGAAAAACAAACGGGACGTCGTTACATAAGATGTCACGTAAAATACCACCCGAAACTCCTGTTAAAACGCCTGCTACCGCCGACACGACAAAGCCATGTCCCATTTGTAAGGCAATCTGACAACCAATGATGGTAAATCCAATTAGGCCTAAAGCATCGAGCACCAAGAAAATGTTATGTAAATGACGCATCCATTTAGCAATAACGATGGTAACAAATGCAGCACAACACGTTAAAACTAAATATTCAGGATGTTTTACCCACGTTAAAGGATAGTGTCCAAGTAGTACATCACGTACAGAGCCACCACCCAAGGCCGTCACACAGGCAATTAGTACAACACCGAACCAGTCCATACTCCGTCGCCCAGCAGACAATGCACCAGTCATGGCTTCGGCAGTAATCGCAATAATATAAATAACGGTGAGTAACATTGCCCTTTCCCTCAGGCCAAACGGTGGGCGTATTTTAAGATAAAGTTATAGGAATTGTGCACAGCATTGCTTAAATTTTTTTCCTGAACCACATATACAAGGTTGTTTCATAGTGACCTGCATATCGACCGTCGGATCAAGGAAAAACCATTGTTGCTGATGAAATACAAAATGTGAAACTTCATGATGAATTTGAGCGCTTTTACCATCATGATAATGGGCCTTGAACTCTACCTGTGCATGGGTTTTATCTAATTTTTCGTTGGCGTTAACCACCTCTAAACCCAACCATTGATTTTGTTCGCTCCATTCCGCAATAGCCTCTTTATCAAGAGCAGTTTGCTGACCTAAAGCCGTCGTTTGCACAATATAATCAATTTGCTGCAATGCAAATGCACTATAACGTGAACGCATAAGCTGCTCTGCGGTGAGTGCTTTTGTTGTGCCTAAATGTAAAGGTTCACAACATTCTGCATAGCTGCCTTTTCCGCATGGACAAGTTTGTTGGGTCATTTGGTACTTCTCAAATAAAAAATAGCTCAAAGTTGAGCTATTTTATGATGTTTCTAAATCTGACACGCAATTTAATCTTTCGATTCATCTTGTTCGATAGAAACAATATGAACTTTCTCGATTTTATGGCCTTCCATGGTTACAACTTCAAAGCGATAACCATCCGCTTCAACAGTTTCACCATTTTCAGGTAAACGGCCTAAATGGAATAATAAATAACCCGATAAAGTAGAATATTGTTCACTTTCATCAACTAAGTCACGACCAAGTAAAAGCGATACATGACGAATATCGGTTGAACCTTCAAGTATTAACGAACCGTCTTCTAAACTTTCTGCTGCTGCATCTAGTTCGTCTTCATCAGGGAACTCACCCGCAATTGCTTCTAAAATATCAATTGGTGTGGCAATACCTTCAATTGAACCATATTCATTTAGAACAATCGCCATTTGTAAAGGAGCCTGACGTAATTGCTCCATCACCATAAGCACTTGAGCATTTTCATGCACAATAACTGGCTCACGTAAGTGCTTTTGAAAATCGATAACGCCTGTTTCAATAAAGCCATTTAAAACTTTATGTGTAAGCGCAATACCTTCAATATTATCAAGTTCACCACGAGCAACAATTAAACGTGAATGTGTCATCGACATTAAACGTTCTTTTAAAACTTCTGGTTCTTCGTCTAAATCAATCCATTCAAGCTCAGGTCTTGGTGTCATCACTGACTTTACTGGACGTTCAGATAAACCAAGTACACCTTGTACAAGCACACTATGGTAAGCGCCATTTTCTTCATCAAAGACTTCATCAGCAAAAGCTTGAGTTGCCAATACATCTTCTTTATCAGCCGTTTGAGCGTCTGAAGTAGAACCGCTATTTTTACTGCCTAACATACGTAAAACCGCAGAAGCTGTGCGATAACGTAAATCTGTAGTAGTCACTAGCTTCTCTTGGTTGCGACGCATGGTTTGGTTGATCATTTCGACTAAAATTGAGAAACCAATCGCAGCATATAAATAACCCTTCGGAATATGGAAACCAAAACCTTCCACCACCAAAGAGAAACCAATCATCATCAAGAAGCCAAGACATAGAATAACCACTGTTGGGTGTTTATTGACAAAGTCCATGAGGGGTCTTGAAGCCCACAGCATAATACCCACAGCAATCACAACAGCAACCATCATGACTGACAGCTCTTTCACCATACCTACAGCAGTAATTACGCTGTCTAATGAGAATACGGCATCAAGTACAACAATCTGAACGATGACCATCCAGAACGCAGCATGAACAGGATTATCTTCTTTATGAAGTTGTTTACCTTCCATCCGCTCATGCAATTCCATGGTGCCTTTAAAGAGCAAGAACACACCACCGAACAATAAAATCAAATCGCGGCCAGAGAATGGATGGCTAAAAATATGGAAAAGTGGTTGGGTGAGTGTCACGACCCAAGCAATTGAAGCTAAGAGGATAAGACGCATTCCCAAAGCGAGTATTAAACCCACTATACGTGCCTTAGTACGTTGTTCTGGTGGCAACTTTTCAGCCAAAATGGCAATAAAGACGAGGTTATCGATCCCTAGTACGATTTCAAGAACAATTAATGTCGCTAGGCCTACCCAAGCAGACGGATCAGACATCCATTCAAAGATCATTGATCCTGCTCCTGTGCTGGGTGGATTTTATCTTTATTGGGCAACGCAAAAGGCATGCCTAGACAAAGGGGGAATAATGTTTTTTTAGGACAAGAAATTAAAACGGAGCGACTACAACCACTACCCATATTTGTTCATATGTTGTTAAACGAATTTTCAGTATAGGCAAGATTTAACATAAATTCATCATTTTTATTTGATCATTATATGTATTCACCAAACCCATACAAAACATGAATCTTTCCTATAAAACTGCTTATAAAGTTGTCATATTTTTTGCTTAGTGTAGACAAGAAATATGAACGTGATAAGGTGAAAATAAAGCAATGAATAGCGTATTAACAATGGCAGTAAATGATTCACCAATAACATCTGTAAAAACAACACAACCTCTTATTGCATTATATTGTGGCTCACGAGCAGGAAATAACCCGATTTATCGCGAAAAGGCAATTGAATTAGCCAGCGGAATTGCTGAACAAGGTTTTGGTTTGGTGTACGGCGGTGCCAGTATTGGTTTAATGGGACAAGTCGCAGAAAGCGTACTTGCACATGGTGGAGAAGCTGTAGGGGTCATTCCTGAATTTATGCTTGATTATGAAGTGGCGCATGCAGGACTGACCGAACTCCATGTGGTAGAAACCATGCATGAGCGTAAAGCCATGATGGCAGAGCGCGCGAGTGCTTTTATCGCGCTACCTGGCGGTTTAGGTACATTCGAAGAAATTTTGGAAATTGCGACTTGGGGTCAACTCAACCAGCACCAAAAACCCATGATTTTATATAACGTAAATGGTTTTTATAATGCGTTAATTGCTCAGTTAGACCATGCTGTACAAGAAGGCTTCCTTCCTCTTCAGCATCGAGCTAAATTAATTGTATGTGAAGAAATCGACCAAATTTATAACGTCATTAAAAACTTAAAAATGCCAAAGAGATTTGTTGTTTAAGCTCTCTACCTCAACAAAAAAGCGGATTCTTCCGCTTTTTTTATTTTATCTAATTATACTCATTCACTTGAAAGTCCGGTTATATAGCTGCTCTAAATAATAGAAGTTAAACTTACAAAGCGTTTATTCAACATTGACTTACTTTTTTTAAATTCAATTTGTTTTACACTAGGCGAAAACGTTAATTTTCAAATGTTATGAATGCCACGCCAACCCATCAAGCCTTGCAACCCGAATATCGCCTATTGGTTCTTTTGGTTTCCATTGGCTTTTTTATGCAGGCATTAGATACAACAATTGTAAATACTGCCATTCCTGCAATGGCACACCATTTAAATGAAGATCCATTACGTATGCATAGCGTAGTGGTGGCCTATGTTTTGTCTGTAGCGGCCTGTATTCCTTTAAGTGGATGGTTGGCTGACCGTTTTGGTGTTAGAAATACATTTTTATCAGCAATCATTATTTTCACGCTTGCTTCCTTAGGTTGTGGCCTTTCTCAAAGCCTAAATCAGCTTTTATTTTTCCGTGTCATTCAGGGTGTTGGGGGTGCGTTATTACTCCCCGTTGGTCGTTTATCACTTTTAAAAATTATTCCCCGAACTCAGTTTTTAGCTGCCATGAGCCTTATGAGTCTGGCAGGTTTACTAGGCCCTTTAGCTGGTCCAACACTCGGTGGTTGGCTCGTTGAAGTTGCAACGTGGCATTGGATCTTTCTTATTAATATTCCAATGGGAGTATTGGGCATATTAATGACATTAAAGGTCATGCCAAATGTAAAAGAGCCTACCGTTAAAACATTTGACCTTATTGGGTTTGTGCTCTTAGTCGTCGCAATGATTGGCTGGTCTTTGGGTATTGAACATCTTGCCTCACCTGAGTATTCCAAATGGTTTAGTATTTCTTTATTAGTGGTCGGGGTAATTGCAACCCTTTGGTATGCCTACCATTCACATACCCATCAAAATGCATTGTTCCGCAGCCGACTCTTTAGAAACAAGATTTACGCGATTGGTATTTTAGGTAATTTCTTTGCCCGCTTTGGTGGTAATGCCTTACCTTTTGTTTTACCACTCATGCTACAAGTCGCTTTTGGTTTTGAGCCATTCATTGCGGGATTAATGATGATTCCGCTAGTGTTAGGGTCGCTTTTCTCCAAACCGATTGTTAGACCGATTATCCAGAAAATGGGTTATCGCCGCTTTCTGTTAATTAACACAACCTTAGTGGGTCTATGTATTGCGTCTTTTGCCATTATGACTGTCGACACCCCAACTTGGTTTAGAGCTTTACACTTTTTCTTATTTGGTACATTAAACTCATTACAATTTGTGGGAATGAATACGCTCACCTTAAAAGATTTGCCTCAACAAGATGCAAGTAGCGGTAATAGTTTCTTATCAATGATTATGATGCTTTCAATGAGTATTGGTGTTGCACTGGCAGGTACACTCATTAATGTATTTACCGATTACTATGGTACAGCACATGTGACAACTGCCTTCCATGTTACCCTCATTTGTTTAGGCTGTATTAATATCATTACCGCACTGATCTTTTGGCAAATACCCAAAAATACGCCTGTGTAAGCAGTTGCATTTTTAGCGTGGTTTCTCGCTCGCGAATCACGCTATGATGTGAACTTCATATTAATACTGAGTTTTGCATGACCAAGCTGGCAAAAACCTTTTCTGCACCACGCTACAATACCCTCATTGGGATTGTTTTAGCTTGTGTTATGGGGGTTCTCACCTACTTCGGTCTGTTCTACCAGCAAAAAGCTATTGCTCAAGATTATCCAGTTCAAGGCTTTGATGTCTCTCACCATCAAGAAAATATCAACTGGAAAAAAATATCACCCCAAAAATTTCAGTTCGTCTATTTAAAAGCGACTGAAGGCGGTGATTATAAAGATCCAAAATTTCAAGAAAACTGGTTAAAAGCACGCGAACATGGCTTTCATGTCGGGGCTTATCATTTTTATCGTTTATGTCGTGATGGTAAAACACAAGCTGAAAATTTTATTGCAACTGTACCTAACAAAGCTGATGCCCTTCCTCCCGTTATTGATCTGGAATATGACAGCAACTGTATTAATTCCCATACCAAAGAACAATTACTTAAAGAAATAGGCATCATGCATGACAGCTTAAAGCATCATTATGGTAAACAGCCTATCTTTTATATTTCCAAAACTTTTTACCACATTGTATTAATAGGTAGTTTCCCTAATACACCTCTTTGGGTCAGAGATTACGAAGGGAAACCTGAGCTGAAAGACAAGCGAAAATGGCTCTTTTGGCAGCATAGTAATCAAGGTAAAATTGAAGGCATGACCAAGCCAGTAGACTTAAATGTTTATGAAGGTTCAGTCAAAGAATGGCACCAATTTTTACAGCAACAAGGCATCGTGAAAGCACAATAATATGCGCAAAATCATTCATATCGATATGGATGCCTTTTATGCATCGGTCGAATTGCGAGAACGTCCTGATCTAAGGCATCTCCCAGTAGTTATTTCATCGCATAATCCACGCGCCGTAATTGCAGCTGCTTCTTATCCTGCCCGTGAGTTTGGTTTACGCTCTGCCATGTCCATGAGCCAAGCAAGGAAACTATGCCCTCAAGTTGTTATTATTGAGCCGAATTTTGAAAAATATCGTGCCATCTCGGCTCAAATTCATAGTATATTTCAACAATACACCACTCTTATTGAACCTTTATCTTTAGACGAAGCGTATCTTGATGTCACTGAAAATTTAAAACAAATCGCGAGTGCGACCGAAGTGGCTATGCATATTCGGGAAGATATTTTCAGGCAAACCGGACTGACAGCCTCGGCTGGTGTAGCACCTAATAAATTCTTGGCAAAAGTTGCGTCCGATTGGAATAAACCGAATGGCCTGTTTGTTATAAAACCTTCTCAAGTAGCCAGTTTTATTCAGGACTTACCCTTAAAGAAAATTCCAGGAGTAGGCAAAGTTACTCAAGAAAAACTCCAACAGCTTGAATTGCATACACTAGGCGACTTACAAAAAATTGAAGAAGCTGTTTTAGTTCACCACTTCGGTAAATATGGCCAACAGCTTTATTTATACGCTCAAGGCATCGATAACCGGCCCGTTCAAGCTGAACGTGCCCGACAGCAAATTTCAAAAGAAACCACATTTGATAGTGACTTTACTTTAGCTCAGTGCCAACCCTACTGGCATGGTCTAGCCGAAAAAGTCTGGCAAAGTTTAGAGAAAAAGCAGCTTAATGCTCGTGGTGTAAATATTAAGCTCAAACTTAAGAATTTCCAGACTTTGCAACACAGTAAAAGTTTTAAAAACCCAATTCATTCTCAACAAGACCTGATTCAAGTTTTATTCTTACTTTTAAATGAGATGCATATTCCCGAAAACTTCCAATTTCGGCTCATTGGTATTGGGGTTTATCAATTACAAACTAAAGCTGACGACTTTCAGTTGTCTTTATGGTGAGTGTTGTTTTTTTATACAAAAGAACAAGTTTTAAACAAAAACAGTTCCCTTTTGCTTAAAGTTTGAAGTAATCTAATCAGCGCATATTCATTACCCATGTATTTGCAACATGCCAAAGCAACCTTTACTTTCGGCATATCGTCCTGTGATTGGCGTGACGACCAAATCCGAATATTACAGGGCACTTAAAGTACATGGAGCTTGCCCATTCTTATAAATCACAACAATAATCTACTGAAATTCTTTTGCACTTGCTTGCACCTGCCTACGAACTCTTCATAAAATCGAACTATTCAATAAAGACACTTTAGAGCATTTTTATGACGGTAAAACGCTTACACGTGACTTCAAGATATTGTGAAGTGGCGATTTCGGGTAATTTAGTTCATTTAGCAGGGCAGCTCGCTGATGACACCAGTGTAGACATTACGGCGCAAACTCAACAAACTTTGGACAATATTGATCGCTTACTTGCTGAAGCCGGAACCGACAAAAGTCATATCCTGTCTGTCATGATTTTTCTAAAGGATATTGATAAGGACTATGCAGCCATGAATGCGGTGTGGGATGCATGGATTAGCAAAGAGCATCCACCTGCTCGTACTTGTGTTGAATCTAAACTTTATGCACCTGATGTACTTGTAGAAATGACCGTTGTTGCGGTACTTCCTTAATTCTTATTAATTTTAATTAATAAAAAAACTGAGCAAGATCATGATCGATATTGCTCAGTTTTTATACTTTTAAAGTTGATAATATCAGCATTTTTTAAAATCTTATTTAATGAGGCTTAAAATTAAATCACTGTAAGACCTAATTTTTAAGACTTTACAAAAGCATTTGAAATTCTTTCTAGCTGAGGCGTTGCATGTAAAGTTGCCATCTCTGATTCAGGGGTCAATAAGTCTCTTCTTAACTCATGATAATCTGGCACAGTGCTGTAACTTAATACACGATAGCCCGCAAGCTGTAATAAACGGCGCTCATATTGTTGATGTGCTCGGCGTAAACCACTTTCTTCAAGCATAACCACTACAACAACCTGATAATTTTGATCAAGCACAACAAAGTCAGCTGTCATATTTTGATATTTGCGGCGAGTGTGAGCATATTTCGTTGTTAATAATGCATCAAATGAAACATGAGCTAACACAGTAAATTTAGGCAATACTGTCTGTAAACGAGTTAATGTCATTTGTTCATGACTACTTAACACGGCACGGCGCTTTAATGCACTGTCTTGTTGGTGCTTTCTTGAGAGGCTTTTCGCCGCCATAACAACGGTCAAAAATAGTAATAAGATTGTAATTAAATAGTACATGGGTCCATCCTTTAAGTTTTTTATAATGATTTTGCTAGATCACGCTTTGTTTTAATTGATAACGACACAGCCGTTCTTTAAAAGGTTCACTTAGTAATTTCACTTGTAGTTATCAAGCTTGGCTTAAATTTAGCCACCCTCACATTATTTATAAACACAGACTCAGCAACAATCAAGTGCAGCTCGTCAGATTTTTAGAATTTATCATTTTTCATTACACTTTTTACATAAAAAATGCTCAGAAATCTCACCATATGATTTATCCACTCACTTTAAAAATAAAAAAGGCTCTTAAACAGAGCCTTTTTTATCGTTATCCACGAGCTTTTGATTTTGGTTTACTTTTACCACCAAATGGTCTCTTTTCACCTGTCTCACGAGGTGGTAGACCCGTATGTTGAGTCAGTACCTGCCCTTTTTGCGGTCGTTTATGCTGATTTTTATTTTGAACTGTTTGACCTGAACGCTTCACTGAATCGCCTGCAACAGTCGAGTTCTTCTTACGCGCAGATTTATATTCTCCTTCCGCCCCTTTCGGTTGATAAGTTGGAATTAAATGTTGCTTTGAATTACCAATTAAATCAGCGCGGCCCATTTCTTTAAGTGCTTCACGAAGTAATGGCCAGTTATTTGGATCGTGGTAACGTAAGAATGCTTTGTGCAGACGACGGCGTTTTTCACCTTTTACAATGTCTACATTTTCAGTGTAACGCGCCACTTTTGCGAGTGGGTTTTTCCCTGAATAATACATGGTTGTCGCAGTTGCCATCGGTGATGGGTAGAACGTCTGTACCTGATCGGCACGGAAACCATTCTTCTTCAGCCAGATCGCAAGATGCATCATGTCATAATCAGAAGTACCTGGGTGTGCAGCAATAAAGTAAGGAATTAAATATTGCTCTTTTCCTGCTTCTTTACTAAAGCGATCAAACATTTGTTTGAAACGGTCATACGTACCAATACCCGGTTTCATCATCTTAGATAACGGGCCTTGTTCAGTATGCTCTGGTGCAATTTTTAAATAACCGCCAACATGGTGTTGTACCAGCTCTTTGACATATTCAGGGTTCAATACTGCAAGGTCATAACGTAATCCCGATCCAATGAGAATCTTCTTCACCCCTTTAATCGCACGTGCTTTACGATAAAGCTGTACTAAAGGTGCATGATCGGTATGCAAGTTTTGACAAACACCCGGATATACACAAGAAGGTTTACGACAGTTCTTCTCAATTTCAGGGTCTTTACAATGCAAACGGTACATATTTGCTGTTGGACCACCTAAGTCTGAAATAATACCGGTGAAGTTCGGCGCTGTATCACGAATTTTCTCGATCTCACGTAAGATCGAATCTTCCGAACGGTTTTGGATAATACGGCCTTCATGTTCTGTAATCGAACAGAATGTACAACCACCAAAACAGCCACGCATAATATTGACCGAGAATTTGATCATATCAAATGCAGGGAAACGCGCATCTCCATATGCAGGATGCGGCAAACGTGCATATGGCAAATCAAATACATAATCCATTTCCTCTGTGGTTAGAGGAATTGGAGGTGGATTGATCCAGACATCACGCTCACCATGACGTTGAACCAAAGCACGTGCATTACCAGGGTTGGTTTCAAGGTGCAAAATACGGTTTGCATGTGCATAAAGCACTTGATCATTTGCCACTTCTTCAAAAGAAGGTAAACGAATTACAGCCAATTCTCGCGGAGGTAACTTGTGTTTAATCGCTTTTGATTGAGCAGGCTTTAGCTGAACAATCTGAGTATTTTCATCAAGTTGGTCGCCTTCACGTACAATCGGATTTGCAACAATTTCTTTTTGAAAACCTTGATATTGAGCTAGTGTGTTGCCTTTATCTTTCTCAATTTCACAACCATCAATATCTTCAGTCATGACATATGGGTTAATAATTGGGTCAACACGCCCAATCGTATCTACATCATTACTGGCAATTTCAACAAATTTTGCTTTAGCCGCTTTGTTATGTTTATTAATAATAAATGCTGTACCACGAACATCTGTAATCTCGTGGATTTTTTCACCTTTTGCCAAACGGTGCATCACATCAATAATGGCACGTTCACCATTACCATACATAAGCATATCAGCTTTTGAATCCATCAAAATTGAACGACGGACTTTGTCTGACCAATAATCATAGTGTGCAATACGACGTAAACTACCCTCAATACCACCTAATAGTACAGGTACATCTGGGAATGCTTCACGACAACGTTGGCAATAAACCGTTGCCGCACGGTCAGGACGTTTATTTGGTTCATTGTTTGGAGAATATGCATCATCCGAACGGATTTTACGATCTGCCGTATAGCGGTTGATCATCGAATCCATATTGCCCGCAGTCACTCCCCAAGCAATCGTTGGCTTACCCAATACACGGAAACTTTCAACATTAGTCCAGTCTGGCTGTGCAATAATACCGACACGGAAACCTTGCGCTTCAAGTACACGTCCAATCACACCCGATACAAATGATGGATGATCAATATAAGCATCGCCACAGACTAAAATAAAGTCACACGCATCCCAGCCGAGTTGGTCCATTTCTTCTCGTGACATCGGCAAAAATGGCGCTGGTTCAAAACACGACGCCCAATATTTGTCGTAATCAAACAACGCTTTTGGCGCAGTTTGCATAGTATAAGCGGTAGACATGGCTTGCGAATCTCGGCTAGCAGATGGAGGAGAGACATCTAAAGATGAAAGCCGATCATTTTAACATGAATTTCATTCATTTTCCTTGTTTATAAAACACGCGAAAACAATAATATAGAAATTAATTTGATTAAAGTTTGCTCAATATTTTATTCTTAGATTAAATACGGCGGAATAAAATCCGCCGCAGATCGAACTCATTTATTTATATAATTTAGAAAAGAGCTTTTGGTAAACGAATCTGAATAATCTCGTTATCATCGGCCAACTTTGCATTACGTCCCGTCGACCCAGGGAAGTTATTATCATTGAAAACCGTCAGTGTTGTACCATTTTCAATAATTACATCTTCAATGGTTTCAAATGGGAAGGCAAAAACCTGTCCCGTACCAATATCCCCTGCTCTAGCTGTGCCATACAACATATTCGGGTTAGCAATTTTAATTAAATCGACTAAGTCTTCGCGGCTGACCAGCTGGCCTGACTCATTTAATTTAATACGAATTAATTTTTTATAACCGCCTAAATTCTTCTGCGTGGCATCACGTTCAATAATAATACCCTCATTATTATTAAAGAGTTGGAAATCACCAATATTGGTAGCTTTACTGTCTAACTGGAACCAATAATATTTTCCTGTATACGCTTTTTTCTTCAGGTCAAATTGAGAAATCAGCAACTGTCTTTCTGTTTCCCGAATTGATTTAATTGGCTTTTCTATAAGAGGGTAAAGATACTGCCCATCTGGCGAAATCGCCATTCCTTCAAAACCGCCACTTTGTTGAACAAGAGGTTCCACAAAATTAATTTGTGCTTTATTAAATTGATTTTGTGGTGAACGTAATTCTTGAGTCGGATTTAATGGATTTGGTAAAGGAATCGGAGCGTCTAAAAGTACACCATCTGCTGAGAAATGGAGTAAATATGGACCAAATTCATCTCCAATCCAGTAGGTCCCATCACTCGTACGCTGCATCGACTCTGGGTCAAAATCAGCACCCGTTAATAAACGCTCAGGTGTATTACCATTGATGATATTAAATGGAATTAATTTATTCGGATCACGCAGTTGGATAAAACTTTGCACAGTAACTTGACCGGTGCCTTTAGTTTTAGTTTTGAAATCAGGCTTTATTTTATAAATACGAAGTAAAAAGTCTGATGAATTATCTTGAGTGCCAAAACCGTTATCGGCCATTGCCATATAACTGCCATCTTCATTTTTTAATGCTGCAGAAAATCCCTGTACAGGTTGACCTTTAAACGGAGGATAAATTCCATTTGCACCTTTCACATATGCTCCTGAGTCTGGTCCAGCAGCATAAGTTTCTACAGGTAACTTAGCAAAAGAAATTAGAGTTGGTTCGGTAACGTTTTCAGTAGGTGAAGTTTGATCTTGATCGTTATCATCGTTACATGCCGTCAATCCTAAACTGGCACAGCATAATAATGCGATTAAAGTTTTTTTGCTCATGATTTTATACAGTTGGTAAAAAATTAAGCAAATTTAATCAAGCTTGTATGAAGTTTTTGCTTCAAAAATATGAAATCTTTATGGCGAAAATATGACAAGCCTATTGTTTAGCACCCAATACAAAACTGAACTTATTAGTAAAGCTAATTAAAGTTTTGTGGGCTGATATTCTCCAGCAATTGCTGCTTTTAAAAATTTTTGGAAAGTGGGACATTCCATATGATTTTCAGCAGGACATACAGCAGCGTGTTCTAATCCTTGGCTGATAAAATGCAATCGCTTTGCCATTTGCTCTAATTGTTCAGCTTTATCTTTTAGTTTTTGACGGTCAAGATCAGGCTTACCATCTTGCCCAAACATTGTGGCAATTTCATTTAAAGAAAAACCTGCAGCACGACCTAAAGCAATTAATGCCAGTTGATCAATTACTTGTTTGCCATATTGTCGACGTAAGCCCTGCCGTCCTATCGATTTAATTAGTCCTTTCTCTTCATAAAAACGTAGGGTAGCCGTTGTGACTTTTGCCTTCTTAGCGACTTCACCAATATCCATAACACCCTCTTGACTTCAAGTGAACTTTAACTTGCACAATAAATTTATCACGTTTCATACGTATAAAAGCAAGGTGTAAAAATGAATACCTCCACTCTGTTCTTTCAAGCTTTATGTCTTGGTATTGGTGCAACCATCGTTATGGATATATGGCTATTAATACTAAAAATATTTAAGGTCCCGACTCTAAACTTTGCCTTTCTTGGACGTTGGGTGGGCTGGATATTTCAAGGAAAACTCGTCCATCAATCTATTGCTAAAAGTACCCCAATGAAGGGGGAATATTTATTAGGCTGGATTGCTCACTATAGTGTCGGGATTATCTTTGCATTGAGCTTTCTTTTAATTGTAGGTTCGACTTGGCTCGACCACCCTCAGTTTTACTCAGCACTACTGTTTGGTTTGGTCACCGTTCTCATTCCTTTTTTTATTATGCAACCAGCTATGGGTAGTGGTTTTGCCTCATCAAAAACACCTCATCCTTTTTTGAACTGTCTGAAAAGTTTGCTGAACCATAGTGTTTTTGGCTGTGGTTTATATCTCACTGCAAAACTATTTCAAATTTAAATAAAGGGAAACTTCCATGAAAACTGTTGCCATTATTTACCATAGCCGCCAAGGCCACACTCAATTTATTGCTCAGCAAATTCAAATTGGCGTCTTGAGCCACCACAATATTAAAGCAGATTTACTCAATGCCGAAGATATTATCAACAGCCCAGAAATTCTTATCCAATATGAGGGCTTAATTTTGGGATCCCCCACTTATTTAGGTGGTGTATCTTCCAAGTTAAAACAACTCATGGATGCAACTGGTCCATTATGGAAAAAACAAAGTTTTAAAGGAAAATTAGCGGCTGGATTTACCGTTTCATCTCTACCTGCTGGTGATAAACAATCCACACTAATTTCAATTTTTACTTTTTGCATGCAACACGGCATGTTATGGGTAGGTAACCCAATTCTACCAGAACAACATCAAGGTGTTGCCTATACACAAGCAGCTAACCGACTCGGCTCATGGTCAGGTTTAATGGCTCAGGCTGAACATGGCAGTAATGCCGATGGGTTTGATGAAGGAGATATTAAAACTGCTCAACAATTTGGCGAAAATTTTGCATTAACCTTAAATGCTTATCAAGGGACTTAACACCATAGTTGAAAAATAACTGTAAGTTAAAACGTACAAAATTTGGGGTTATTAACGGATATTCAACTTGAGTATTTTTTCATAACATATAAATCATAGAGAGACAGGAAGTCTCATTGAACAAGAATAAGAACGCAGGAAGCGGTAGTTGACAGGAGTTAGCTACATAAAGCTGAATACGAAGAAACCTCGACAGGATGTCGGGGTTTTTTCATTTCAATAATACAAAAATCTTACTTTCTGGTTGGGCTGAGCAACAGAACTTATATTGATCCGATAAATACGGCTGAATACCATCATTTCATTTGAAATTTGATTATTGGTTTTGTATTTTGCTTACCTCATCTTTAGCTCAAGATCATTTTGCACCAACACAATTACAGCGCCTTAGTCTCAAATTCTTTATTATTGCGTTGATGACAATAATGACGGGATGTACAAGTTTAGGCCCTAATAGCGGTTCATTTTCTTGGCGCTCAAGTAAGCTTTCGTCTGGCTTACAAAAAGCTTATTCCGTTCCGCCAAGTACAGCGAATCGCCTATCTCCAATGATTATTCAAAGCGCTGATAGATATAATGTTCCACCGCTTTTATTGGCAGCCGTGATCAGGCAAGAGTCTAGCTATAATAGTAATGCACGCTCTCCCACCGGGGCTATTGGGTTAACACAAATTATTCCCAGTTATTGGCAACAAACTTGTGCTGGTAACTTGTATGATGAATCTACCAACATCCAATGTGGTGCTTATATTTTAAATCATTACTATCAGACAGCAGATAGCTGGTTCAAAGCGACAGCATATTATAATGTTGGTCCAACAGGATATGAACGAAGTTTCTGGACACGCCACAAAGCAAAAAAATATGCTCGATCTGTGAAACGTCATCAGAAAACTTTAAAAAGTGCTTTATAAATTAAGATTAAATAAAAAAGCCCATTTATTAATGGGCTTTTTTATACGGTTAATTTTATTCGTCAAATAAACCTTCAAATAAAACAGAAGATAAATAGCGTTCCCCACTATCTGGAAGAATAACAACAATTGTTTTACCTGCATTTTCAGGACGTTCTGCAATTTTAGCTGCTGCTGCCAATGCAGCACCACTTGAAATACCCACTAAAATACCTTCTTGGGTGGCACAATTTCTCGCCCATTGAATTGCTTCTTCACTACTCACTGGTAAGACTTCATCAACCAGATCTAAATCAAGATTCTTTGGAATAAAGTTTGCTCCAATTCCCTGAATTTTATGCGGTGCTGGTGTAATGTTCTCACCTTTTTTTGTTTGAGTAATAATTGGAGACTCAGCAGGTTCAACTGCTACTGAGTACAATGGCTTATTCTGAACTTGTTCAAAATAACGAGAAATACCCGTAATCGTACCTCCTGTACCTACACCAGCTACCAAGATATCAACTTGCCCACCTGTTGCTTGCCAGATTTCTGGTCCAGTCGTATCAACATGAATTTGTGGATTAGCTGGGTTTTCAAACTGTTGTGGCAAGAAATAAATTTCTGGCTGTTCAGTTGCTAATCGCACAGCTTCATCAACTGCACCTTTCATTCCCTTCGCTGGTTCTGTTAGGACTAAATTGGCACCGAGTGCTTTTAACACTTTTCTACGTTCAAGGCTCATACTTGCAGGCATAGTTAAAGTAATGGAATAACCTTTTGCCGCCGCTACGAACGCCAATGCAATACCAGTATTACCACTGGTTGGTTCAACAATATGCATGCCTTCTTTTAGCACACCACGTTTTTCCGCATCTGCAATAAGTGCCGCTCCAATACGGCATTTCACAGAAAAAGCTGGGTTACGACTTTCTACTTTGGCTAATACAGTTGCATCAGTTTTAATCAAACGATTAATACGTACTAAAGGAGTATTACCAATAGCTTCTGCATTATTTGAATAAACTGCGGTACCTAAATTATTGGGTGTTGGGAATTGTGGATCAGTAGACATGTTATATCCTTATTAGATTTGGAATAATTCTGAATCATTATAGGCTTGTCAGTTAAACAGGAAAGTAGAAAAAGTGAAGTAAAATAAAAAATGGAATTTACATCAAAAATAAAAAGATATAAAAATAGCAAAATCAAATAATTAAAATATATAGTATCCAATCTAAAGTAAACTTTCGCTACAGCATTAAAGCCCAAGTATAATTACTACCAAAGTTCACCTTCTCGCCAATCTGCACAAATAGTGTCCTCTTCTGAACTATTTGATAGCTGGTCTTTCATCTGAATATTTAAAGGATATAGCATAATTTCATACTCATCCGTTAGATAACTACAAGTGTTTTGTTTGATAAATAAATTTCCTTTCCAAACAGTCCATCCTAATTTTTCATAAAATGCTTCATCTTCTGGTTGTAATGCAGCAAGCCCATATTCCAGATGAGTTAATGTCTCTACTAAATATTTTAATAATTGTGATGCAATCCCCTTACCTCTCATCGTGTAACCAGTGGTCACATACTCTACATAAGCAGTTTTCACATCGGAACTACCATTTATGGTAAAAACTCTATCCGTCCATAAGGCATGCGAGACAATTTGATTGTTTAATATACCAACGACATGAATAGCTTTTTGCATAAAAGCATATTGACTCCAAGGATCTTCATCAAAAGCAGAAAAACATAACTCAGCAATCTGATGACGTTGATTTCTATCTAGATCTTGGGCTGCGATAATTTTGAACTGCATAGATGAAAACTCAATTTGAACTATTTATAGATTAAGCAAATATTGGAATATTATGAAATTATTCTTTATTCCATTATTTTAGTTTTAATAATTCTTCAAATAATTCTTTATTGATTGATTTCCCATATAAAAAAACACCCCAACCTCTTTTGAGATTGGGGTGTTTAGAATAATGAGCTGGCGATGACTTACTCTCACATGGGTAATCCCACACTACCATCAGCGCTAAGAGGTTTCACTT
>NZ_JANJEP010000014.1:0-59080 GCF_044778325.1 Acinetobacter sp. BD54
ACCACTGTTGCAGTGGTGCCATCAGGGTAAGTCACAGTCACGGTTGAACCAGGCTCTGCCTGACCGCTTACTGGGTCTGTTGCATTGATCGGATCAAGCACCGGTGCATTTGGTGCAACCGTATCAACTGTATATGTGTGTGTATTGTTAACACTGCTGCTGTTACCTGCTGCATCTGTAAACGTTACTTTGGCATCAATCGTCTTATCTGCATCCGCAGTCAAGTCACTACCTGGTACGCTTACTGTCCACGTGCCTGCTGTGCTATCTACAGTTGCAGTATACGTCTGGCCATTGATCACAACAGTGACCACTGTATTTGCTGCATCTGCCGGAACATTTTTCAATACGCCTGTAACAGTAACGTTGCCTGATGCTTCTGATGCATTAATCACATTGTCAGATGTTACTGAATCAACCGTGAAGTTAACACCATCTGTATTTGGGCCAACTGCATCGACAATAGCTGTGCCTGGTAATGATGGGTTACCTGCTGGATCGGTAGCAATTGCTGTAACTTCATCACCATCAACCAGGTTACCTGGATTTGGTACTGTCCAAGTACCACCCGGTCCTGCAACAACTGTTGTTGTACTGCCGTCTGGATAAGTCACAGTTACTGTTGAACCAGGTTCTGCTGTACCTGTAATTGGATCTGTCCCATTAACCGGGTTAATTACTGGTGCATTTGGTGCAACCGTATCAACTGTATATGTGTGTGTATCGTTAACACTGCTGCTGTTACCTGCTGCATCTGTAAACGTTACTTTGGCATCAATCGTCTTATCTGCATCCGCAGTCAAGTCACTACCTGGTACGCTTACTGTCCATGTACCTGCTGTGCTATCTACAGTTGCAGTATACGTCTGGCCATTGATCACAACAGTGACCACTGTATTTGCTGCATCTGCCGGAACGTTTTTCAATACACCTGTAACAGTAACGTTGCCTGATGCTTCTGATGCATTAATCACATTGTCAGATGTTACTGAATCAACCGTGAAGTTAACACCATCGGTATTTGGGCCAACTGCATCGACAATAGCTGTACCCGGTAATGATGGGTTACCTGCTGGATCGGTAGCAATTGCTGTAACTTCATCACCATCATTAAGGCCAGGGTTTGGTACTGACCAACTGCCGTCCGGTCCTGCTACAACTGTTGCTGTGTCACCATTAGGATAGGTTACTGTTACGGTTGAACCAGGTTCTGCTGTACCTGTAATTGGATCTGTCCCATTAACCGGGTTAATTACTGGTGCATCAGGTGCAGTGGTATCGATTGTATATGTTTGTGTATCGTTAACACTGCTGCTGTTACCTGCTGCATCTGTAAACGTTACTTTGGCATCAATCGTCTTATCTGCATCCGCAGTCAAGTCACTGCCCGGTACACTTACTGTCCATGTGCCTGCTGTGCTATCTACAGTTGCAGTATACGTCTGGCCATTGATCACAACAGTGACCACTGTATTTGCTGCATCTGCCGGAACGTTTTTCAATATACCAGTAACAGTAACGTTGCCTGACGCTTCTGATGCATTAATCACATTGTCAGATGTTACTGAATCAACCGTGAAGTTAACGCCATCGGTATTTGGACCAACTGCATCAACAGTAGCTGTACCTGGTAAAGATGGGTTGCCTGCTGGATCTGTAGCAATTGCCTCAACTTCGTCACCATCATTAAGGCCAGGGTTTGGTACTGACCAACTGCCGTCCGGTCCTGCTACAACTGTTGCTGTGTCACCATTAGGATAGGTTACTGTTACGGTTGAACCAGGTTCTGCTGTACCTGTAATTGGGTCTGTCCCGTTAACTGGGTCGATTACTGGCGCTGCAGGAGCAGCTGTGTCTAATGTATAAATTTGCGTATCGTTAACAGTGCTGCTATTACCTGCTGCATCTGTAAACGTTACTTTAGCATCAATCGTCTTATCTGCATCCGCAACCAAACCACTACCCGGCACACTTACTGTCCACGTGCCTGCTGTTTTATCTACCGTTGCATTATAAGTTACCCCATTAATAACAACTGTAACGGCCGTGTTAGTCGCATCTGCTGGAATGTTTTTCAGAACACCAGTAATCGTGACATTACCTGCTGCTTCTGATGCATTAATCACATTGTCAGCTGTTACTGAGTCAATCGTAAAGGTAACGCCAGCTGTATTTGGAGCAGCTGTATCAACTGTCACAACACCTGTATCTGTACCTACGTTACCTGCTGCATCTGTTGCAGTCACGGTAATGGTGTGTGGACCATCAGTTAATGCAGGAAGTGTATTGTCTGCAAGCGTCCAGGTGCCGTCACCATTGTTCACTGCCGGATAGTCAACGCCATCCACATTGACAACTACAGTTGCTGTCGGATCGTTCACTGTACCAGTAAGTGCTGGTGTGCTGTCGTTAGTGAGTACATCATCAAGTGCTACTGTCGGCGCAACTGCATCAACCACTGCCGTTGCTGGGCCTGATGTATTGCCAGCAGGGTCTGTTGCTACAGCTGTAACTTCATCGCCATCATTCAAACCTGGGTTTGGCACAGTCCAAGTACCATCCGGTCCTGCTACAACAGTTTTCGTACTACCGTCCGGATAAGTCACAGTCACTGTTGAACCAGGTTCTGCTGTACCTGTAATCGGGTCTGTCCCGTTAACTGGGTCAATCACTGGTGCATTTGGTGCAGTGGTATCAAGTGTATAAGTTTGTGTATCGTTAACACTGCTGCTATTACCTGCTGCATCTGTAAACGTTACTTTGGCATCAATCGTCTTATCTGCATCCGCAACTAAACCACTGCCCGGTACACTTACTGTCCATGTACCTGCTGCTTTATCTACAGTCGCATTATAAGTTACCCCATTAATAACAACTGTAACGGCCGTGTTGGCCGCATCTGCTGGAATGTTTTTCAAAACACCTGTAATGGTGACATTACCGGATGCTTCTGATGCATTAATCACATTATCAGAAGTAACAGGGTCAACCGAGAAAGTTACGCCATCGGTACTTGGTGGAGTGGTATCAGCAGGTACTGAAGAATCATCATCACTATCATGATTTGATGCTGCAGCGATAATACCGCCTGCAACTAGTGGAATAGCAGCCCATAACCATGGGTTCACGCCTGCATCATGATAAAGTAGAGGCTCAATTGAAGAAATAGGCTGGTAAATAACATCAGATACCAACTCTTGTGGAGCTTCTGCTGGTAGAGCTGCTGGTAAATCTTCACCTAAAAGTGCTTGTGGTTCCACGTCACTGTCAGCATCTGCGTCCGCATCACTATCAGCATCTGCATCATTTTCAGCATCTTTGAATTTTGCCCAAATCAACTGTCCATTTTCATCTTGGAAAACCAGACTGTTATCTTTAGGCTCAGCTGTTCCACTAAAGAAGCCTTCAATAACAATAGTCTCGCCATTTTTCAGACGTATGACTGCATTGGTACCCTCCCTATTCACTACCAATACATCACTGGCAGCCACTTTCACCAACACAACTGACGCTTCTGAAAGTTTTGCAGAAGTTCCCTCTGTGGTTACCAAGGTTTTATGATTATCCTTGGCAATAATTTGTATCTCAGGCATATCTATATTCCTTTTATATTATTGATTTAAATGATTTTATGTATAATTCTTTTTACTTAATGTTTTCGAGTTTTTGACCTACAACTTAAAAACATTAAGTAATGTGATCATTTTTACATTAAAAACTTTAAAATAAAAAAAACAAATACTAAAGTACTCAAAGAAAAAAAATTAATTAATACAAATTTTATATAAATAAAAATCTGATTTTTCTACTTATAATTTATTCAACAAGCTTATTAAATGTTTTATATATAAAACAAAATTAGTTTCTTATTATTGAACATTCATTGAAAATTATTTTAATTTAAATTTTTATATAACAAGTTTTAATATCTCAATAAAATAAAATATATTAATAATGATATATATAGAAAAAAAATGGCCTTAGATAATATTTTACTATTACACTAAAGCCTCTTTTTTATATTCAAATAAAATTATTTTTTTATTTACTTTTAGAAATTATCGGGACTTTCGAAACGTTTTACTTCTTGTAACTTATTTGGATCATGCATAGTTGCGATCCCGTCTTCTGTTTTTTGATCAACAATAACATCTGGGTTAAAGATAGTAATTGTTTCTCTTCCTAATGCATCTTCTCCAACTATATATTGAAAGCCACGGCGATTCATTTTATGGCATAGCTTTTGATAAAAGCCTTTAAGCCCTTCCGTTTCTTCATTAGGATTGTAATAAAACGCATTCATTACCGCAGGAAGGCCAAGTCCACACACTACACCAGATAACAATACGCTAATAAAGGTATATCCAATCAGAATACTACTATAAGGACTCAGCGCCGGAATATTCGCGACCGCCAAAATTAAAGCGAGTGAAATCCCTCCTCGAACACCACCCCAAGATAAAATAGTTAAACTACCATTGTAACTTTTGGTCTTACGCATTGTTGGGAAGAAAGCAAAAGACATAAAGTTTGCTGCAAAACGAGAAATATGCAGAATAAAGAAAGCAACTATTCCACCTAAAATCAGGCTAAAGTTTAAGTCAAGAATAAATAACTCAAGGCCAATTAAGGTAAATAAGAATGAATTGATAATCCCTTCTACCGTATGCCAAAAATGGTTAACCTCTCTGATCTCACGCTCTTCGCGAATTTCTTTCCATTTATTGCCGACGATTAAACCACCAATGACGCAGGCAATCGGTGCGGATGCATGGGCAAATAGAGCCACCAAATATGCTCCACTTGCAAGTAATGCAGTTGTTAAAATCAGAGATTCCATTTCGTGTTTACCACGCAATAAGCGTAAAGTACCTATCCCAAATGCCCACCCAATACCAACAGCAACCACAATTTCATAAAGCAAAGCTTCTAATGTAGCAACCAATGAAAAATGTTCACCCTGTAAAACATTCAGTAATGTCATAAATAAGGCAATACACATCGCATCGTTAAATAAAGATTCTCCTTCTAATTTAACAATGAGATGATGAGGAGCACGAATTGAACTTAAAACACCTTTAATACCGATCGGGTCTGTTGCACCCAATGCTGCACCTAATAATAGAAGAACCAAAATTGGTACATGATGTCCAACTAACAATTGGAAACCGTAAAGTAAGCTACCAAACAATACAGCGCAGATTACCAAGGCAATAGTGGCTAAGATACTAATCTGTTTCCAATAGCTTCTTAGATCTGAAATTTTAAATTTAAGTGCTGAAGACGTCAGAATAAAGCAAATAACACCATTAATTAAAAAATCATAGAAATCGATGTGACGTACGGCTTCCTCAATATTATGAATATTGATAGTAATGAATTGATTACCATTTAAAAGACTGGCTCCCCATTGCAAAATGAAGACAAAAATCGCAGAAACAAGAGGTACACCGATAGCCTGAGGAAAGCCCAAAATACGCTTATTAAATATGGTGGTCGCAATTGATAAGGCAAATACAACCGTAAATGCTTGTAATAAGAAAAAATTACCCATGAACACCCTTCTTCTGGGTCAATGACCAAATAAAAAATCTAGACAGCAGAACTGAACAGAACGAGAAAATAGGCACCTCATGTGTGCCCAAGCAATTAAAAAGTTGGAATACAAGTTTAACGAATTACGTTAATCATTCTATCAATTAGTTAAATTTCTTAACATTAATTATGTTGGAGGGATGATTAAAAAGATGAGCCTACTTAAACACCTTGTAAACTCATCTTATTTATAGATTTAGATAGAATTATTAAAAGTATCGCATTGGCTAATATCACCAGTTTTTAAACCGACTTGGAACCAGTGCATTCGCTGTTCACTACTACCATGAGTAAAGCTATCCGGAACGACCTGTCCAGTTGCCCGTTTTTGTAAGTAGTCATCTCCAATTTTTTGCGCGGCATCCATTGCTTCCTCAACGTCTCCCTGCTCTAAAAACTGAGTACGCTGTTGATTATGATTGGCCCAGATACCCGCTAAACAGTCAGCTTGTAATTCTTGACGTACAGATAACTGATTACCTTCTCTTTGACTGACTTGTGCTCGAGCCTGTTGTACTTGAGATGAGATACCAAGCAAAGTTTGAACATGATGTCCTACTTCATGGGCAACTACATAAGCTTGGGCAAAGTCTCCTGCCTGATCTTGTCTCGATAATTCTGTCTGATTTTGTTCGCCAGATATTCCCATCTGCTCACGCATATCTTTGAAGAATTCTGTATCTATATAAACCTTCTGATCTGCCGGGCAATAAAAGGGACCCATTGCAGACTGAGCTGTACCACAGCCTGACTGACTCATCCCACTAAACAAGACTAATTTTGGTGGTGTATAAGTTTTACCTAACTGTTTAAAAATAGGTGTCCACGTATCCTCTGTATCGGCTAATACTGTTCCAACAAAATCAGAAGCTTCTTTTTGCTCGGCTGTTAAACTTTCGGGTGCAGTTGCATTTGATTGTTGCGAAGCAGTAACCTGCTGCGTTGCCTGATATGCTTGTTGGGGGTCAACGCCAAAAAATTTCCATGCAACAAATGCCACAACCAAACCAATAATACTAATACCACCTGCCCTAACACCGCCTCCGCCTCGACGGTCTTCAACATTGGTACTGACTCGACGATCTCTCCAACGCATAATTTCCCTCTTCTTTGTAGATGGCCTGATTAACTAGAAGCTTTTGGCCACATTTTTTGTATCAAGCTAACAACAAGCAATACTATTGCACCAGCAACAATTCCTATTGCAAAGTTAATAAGCGTTGGGGTTAAAGCACCAATGATGTTGCCTACAGCTGGTATAGTTTCCACATGATCAACTGTATTTTCAGTAACATGATGGAGTAAAGGAATCGTATGATTAATAATCCCTCCACCTACCAAAAACATCGCAATAGTGCCGACGATAGACAATAACTTCATTAAAAGTGGCGCAAATGCAAGCAGCCCGCGACCAATAGTTTGTTTAAAAGAAGCAGCCTGTTTTGTTAAATATAGACCTAAGTCATCAATCTTAACAATCATGCCAACCAAACCATAAACGCCGATCGTCATCACAACTGCAATAATGCTGAGGACACTAACTTTAGTCATTAAAGTTGCAGTTGCCACAGTACCTAAAGAAATAACCACAATTTCAGCTGACAAAATAAAGTCTGTACGAATAGCTCCTTTCACTTTATCTTTTTCAAAAGTCGCCAAGTCTAACTCTTCACTATCAAACTCTTTTTGTGCTTCTTCTGAGGTTGAGGCTTTTTTATGTGTAATGGTATGAAGAACTTTTTCTACACCCTCATAACATAAGAATAGCCCGCCAAGCATTAACAAAGGATTAATCAACCAAGGAGCAATCACGCTAATTAATAAAGCTAGAGGAACTAAAATGAGCTTATTAACAAAGGAGCCTTTAGCAACTTTCCACACAATCGGTAATTCTCGATCAGCACGGACACCTGTAACCTGTTGTGCATTTAAAGCCAAATCATCACCTAAAACACCAGCAGTTTTTTTTGCTGCCATTTTGCTCATTAAGGCGACGTCATCTAAAATTGTTGCAATATCATCTAGTAGTAAAAGTAAGCCACTTGCCATTTCTTATCCAGGTTTGTATTTATTAAACTATTGTAAGATGATTTTTTTCAATTTTTGTAATTTTACTGAATAAATTCACAATATTATTTTAAGAAAAGTTTAGCCAATTGCTGACGAAAAAACTTTATTTCCCGTACAATAATGCCAATCTTTTATATTGCAGGGCTTATTATCCCTGATTAAGCCAATACCATAGTGGAATAAATAATGAGTAATGTTGATCAGCGTCCAATTATTTTGACAGGCGACCGCCCAACCGGACAACTTCACCTCGGGCATTTTGTCGGTTCTTTGCGTTCTCGTGTAGGTCTACAGGATAGCCATCATCAACATCTCTTATTAGCAGATGCACAAGCGTTAACAGACAATGCCGATAACCCAGATAAAGTTCGCCGTAACATTTTAGAAGTTGCTCTAGACTATTTAGCGGTAGGCATTGATCCAACTAAAACCACAATTTGTGTACAGTCATGCTTGCCTGCACTGAATGAACTTACAATGTTATATCTTAACTTTGTAACTGTAGCTCGTTTGGAACGCAACCCAACCATCAAATCTGAAATTCAAATGCGTGGTTTTGAACGTGATATTCCTGCCGGTTTCCTTTGCTACCCTGTAGCACAGGCAGCTGATATTACGGCTTTTAAAGCGACTGTAGTACCAGTAGGTGAAGATCAAATTCCAATGATTGAGCAAACTAACGAAATCGTGCGTCGTGTAAACCGACAAATTGGTCAAGACCTTTTACCTGAATGTAAAGCTTTGCTTTCTAATATGGCTCGTTTACCTGGTTTTGATGGTAAAGCGAAAATGTCTAAGTCATTAGGCAATACCATTGTTTTAAATGCTTCTGACAAAGACATCAAAAAAGCTGTAAATGCGATGTATACCGATCCAAATCATCTTCGCATCGAAGATCCGGGCCAAGTTGAAGGAAACATTGTATTTACTTATTTAGATGCATTTGATCCAAATAAAGAAGAAGTTGAAGAGCTGAAAGCACACTACCGCCGTGGTGGTCTTGGTGATGGTACAGTTAAAAAACGTCTTGAAGGTGTACTAAAAGAATTAATTACACCTATACGTGAACGTCGTGAAGAACTTGCTAAAGATCCTGACTACATTATGGATGTTTTACGCCAAGGTACTGATAAATGTCGAATCATTACTCAGCAGACTTTGGACGAAGTTAAAGATGGATTAGGCTTATTTAAGTTCTAATTTTTATATTAGAGATATAAATCGAAAAAGCCCTACGGGGCTTTTTTTTATAATTATATTTAGATTCAATAATTTAACTCTTTAGAATTTCTATATATTTATTATGATTCACACGCTTTTACCCTTTTAACGTGAAGTAACACTAATTAACGTGAACCTTAATGAACAAATAAGAATGCGTCACTAATATAACATGAGTAGGTTGATATGAACCTCACGACATTTCTCCTTAAGCCGAAACTGTTTTTAACAGATTCGTTGTTCTACGCAATGATCACCCCAATCATTGCGTATTTTTTTGTCTTTTTTAGCCAGATTATTTCTTACATCATTTTATTTAGCTTTCAATAATACAAAAAAATACCGCATCATTTTTCAGATGCGGTATTTTTTAAAGATTCAAGGAAACAATTAAGCTAAACCTTTCTCTTTTAATACTTGCAACATAGTTGAACCAAGCTCAGCTGGGCTACGAGTGTAAGCCATACCTGCTTTTTCAAATGCAGCGAATTTCTCTTCAGCAGTACCTTGACCACCAGAAATGATCGCACCAGCGTGACCCATACGCTTACCTTTAGGCGCAGTTACACCAGCGATGTAACCTACTACAGGTTTAGTCACGTTAGATTTGATGAATTCAGCAGCTTCTTCTTCCGCTGTACCACCGATCTCACCGATCATGATGATTGCATCAGTATCTGGATCGTCTTGGAACAATTGAAGAGCTTCAATTTGGTTCATACCTGGGATTGGGTCACCACCGATACCGATACAAGTAGACTGACCTAAACCAAGCTTAGTTGTTTGAGCAACAGCTTCATAAGTCAATGTACCTGAACGTGAGATGATACCAATACGACCTGGTTGGTGGATGTGACCAGGCATAATACCGATCTTACATTCACCCGGAGTGATCACGCCTGGGCAGTTAGGACCAACTAAACGAGTACCGTTACCGTTAGTTTCTAAATAACGTTTTGCTTTAAGCATGTCGATTGTTGGAACACCTTCAGTGATCACAACGATTAGGCCAACACCTGAATCAACCGCTTCAACGATTGAGTCTAAAACGAATGGAGCTGGTACATAGATTACAGATGCATCTGCATTTGTTTCACGTACAGCTTCTTTCATTGTGTTGAATACTGGTAAGTCAAGGTGAGTTGTACCACCTTTACCTGGAGTAACACCACCAACAACTTTTGTACCGTAGTCTAAAGCTTGTGCAGAGTGGAAAGTACCGTTTTTACCAGTAAAACCTTGTACCAATACTTTAGTGTCTTTATTAATTAATACGCTCATGATTGATACTCCCCTTACGCTTTAACTGCAGCTACAACTTTTTCTGCGGCATCAGACAAACCGTTCGCAGAAATTAATTTCAAACCAGATTCATCAAGTAATTTCGCACCTAACTCAGCGTTGTTACCTTCTAAACGAACAACAACTGGAACAGTTACATTTACTTCTTGAACCGCTGCAATAATTGCTTCAGCAATCATGTCACAACGCACGATACCACCGAAGATGTTGATTAAAACACCTTGTACAGACGTATCAGCAAGAATGATTTTGAACGCTTCGATTACACGCTCTTTAGTTGCGCCGCCACCAACGTCAAGGAAGTTTGCAGGCTGACCACCATAAAGTTTAATGATGTCCATAGTTGCCATTGCAAGACCAGCACCGTTAACCATACAACCGATGTTACCTTCTAAAGCAACATAGTTAAGATCAAATTCAGATGCTTTTAACTCACGCTCATTCTCTTGAGATTTATCACGTAAAGCAGCAACTTTAGGTAAACGGTAAAGCGCGTTAGAGTCGATACCTACTTTCGCATCTACACATAAAATTTCGCCATTTTCACGAACTGAAAGTGGGTTAATTTCAAATAAAGCGAAATCATTTTCAACAAATGCTTGATAAGCAGCTGTCATGATTTTCACGAATTGACCGATTTGTTTGTCTTTCAAACCTAAAGCAAACGCAACTTCACGTGCTTGGAATGGTTGTAAACCAACTAATGGATCAACTTCAACTTTGATAATTTTTTCTGGAGTTTCTTCCGCAACTTTCTCGATTTCTACACCACCTTCTGTAGAAGCCATGAAAGTAATACGACGGCTAGAACGGTCTACAACCGCGCCCAAGTAAAGCTCACGCTCAACTGGATATACGTCTTCAGCAACAATGATGCTGTTTACTGGTTGACCATTTGCATCTGTTTGATACGTTACAAGACGAGTACCAATGATATTGTTTGCAAATTCGATAACATCTTCTTTAGATTTTGCAACTTTAACGCCACCAGCCTTACCACGACCACCAGCATGAACTTGCGCCTTCATTACAGCGAATTTACCACCAAGCTGTTCAAATGCAGCAACTGCTTCGTCTGCATTGGTTGCCAAGATACCTTCTTGTACCGGCATACCATATTCTTTCAATAACGCTTTAGCTTGATACTCATGTAAGTTCATTTAGTTACCTACTTAACTTTGTTTGTTGTCTTCAATTTGCGCAACATTCTCATGTTGTATAAGCAAATTGCTGTCTACGTCTATCAACTTGATGATTTTTTAATCACACCATCGAATGTGAAAAAGAGCGGAGGACCGCTCTTTATTTTATTTACGCTTACGTTGAATCGCGTGAATTGCACGACCATCTACAGCAAGTGCAGCTTCATGAACAACTTCAGAGAATGTTGGGTGACCAAAAGTCATCAACTGAAGATCTTCAACAGAAGATACAAATTCAAGTGCAATCATACCTTGGTGAACGATATCAGATGCCGCAGGCCCAATCACATGCATACCTAATAAACGGTCAGTTTTTGCATCAGCAACAAACTTAACAAAACCTGCACCTTCACCAGCAGCTAAAGCACGACCATTTACAGCAAAACCGAATTGACCAGTTTTTACTTCATGACCTTTTTCTTTAGCTTGCTCTTCAGTTAAACCAACCCACGCCGCTTCAGGGTGTGTATAGATAACAGAAATGATTGTGTCATAGTTTACTTGAGCTGCATGACCATGAATACGTTCAACAGCCATTACGCCCTCTTCCATTGCTTTATGAGCAAGCATTGGACCGCGTACTAAGTCACCAATCGCATATACACCTTCTACAGAAGTTGCACAGTGATCATTTACTTCAACTAAACCACGTTCAGTTAATTTAATACCTGAATCTTCAGCCAATAAACCTTCAGCATAAGCTTTACGGCCCACACAAACGATTAACTTATCAAACGTTTGTTCTTTGTCTTCACCAGCTTGAGTGTATTTAACAGTCACTTCACGACCGTTTACTTCAGTACCAGATACTTTTGCACCAATGCGGATATCTAAACCTTGTTTAGTCAAGATTTTTTGATATTCCTTAGAAAGTGCTTTATCAGCCATTGGCAAGAATGCATCCATTGCTTCAAATACAACAACTTCTGCACCAAGACGACGCCATACTGAACCAAGTTCTAAACCGATTACACCTGCACCAATTACACCTAAACGCTTAGGTACTTCAGGGAAGTTTAATGCGCCAGTTGAATCAACAATAATATCTTGATCTACAGGAGCTACAGGAATATTTACAGGTACAGAACCAGACGCAAGAATTACGTATTTAGGTTCTAAAATTTGAGTTTCACCTTCATGTGGAACAAACTCAACTTTTTTACCAGCAAGTAATTTACCTGTACCTTTTAACCACTCGATACCGTTGCCTTTAAGCAATTGATCAATACCGCCAGTTAATTGGTCAACAATTTTGTCTTTACGAGCAAGAAGTTTTGCAAGATCGAAATTCACTTCACCAGTTGTAATACCGTGATCAGCTAAATGATGCACTGTATCTTCATAACGATGAGAAGAATCAAGCAAAGCTTTAGAAGGGATACAACCTACGTTTAAGCAAGTACCACCTAAAGAAGGCTTACCGTTGTGAATACGTTTTTCAATACAAGCGACTTTGAAGCCTAGTTGAGCAGCGCGAATCGCAGCTTCATAACCACCAGGACCACCGCCAATGACAACAAGATCAAATTGTTGAGACATTTTTATCTCCATAAACCAGAATAGAGGATTACTCTACCCTGGTAGGTATTTATTCGAAGAAATTAAAGATCAAGAATGAGTTTAGCTGGTTCTTCTAACAATTCTTTGATTGCAACTAAGAAACCTACAGCTTCTTTACCATCGATCATACGGTGGTCATAAGAAAGCGCTAAGTACATCATTGGCAAGATTTCAACTTGACCATTTACCGCCATAGGACGTTCTTGGATTTTATGCATCCCCAAGATACCAGTTTGCGGCTGGTTCAAAATTGGAGTTGAAAGTAATGAACCGAAAGTACCACCGTTAGTGATTGTGAAAGTACCGCCAGTCATTTCTTCGATAGATAATTTACCATCACGTGCTTTAGCAGCGTAAGCAGCAATACCTGCTTCAACTTCTGCATAGCTCATACGGTCAGTATCACGTAATACTGGTACAACAAGACCACGATCAGAAGATACTGCAACACCGATGTCGTAGTAACCGTGATAAACGATATCATCGCCATCAATTGAAGCATTTACAGCTGGGTAGCGTTTAAGCGCTTCAGTTGCTGCTTTAACGAAGAATGACATGAAGCCTAAACGAGCACCATGACGTTTTTCGAAAGCATCTTTATATTGCTTACGTAATTCCATGATTGGCTTCATGTTAACTTCGTTAAATGTAGTTAACATTGCTGTTTCTTGAGTAGCTGCAAGAAGACGCTCAGCTACACGTTTACGTAAACGAGTCATTGGAACGCGTTTTTCGATACGTTCGCCAACAGCAACGCTTAATGGAGTAACGTTAGCAGCTGGTTTAGCTTGATGGTTTGCAACATCTTCTTTAGTGATACGACCACCACGACCAGTACCTTGTACGTCAGAAGCAGCAATACCAGATTCAGTTAACGCTTTACGTACTGCAGGAGCTTGATCAGATACAGTTTCATTACGCTCAACAACAGGAGCAGCACCAGCTTGAGTCTGAGCAACTGCTTGTTCTACTGCCGCAGGAGCAGCAGCCGCTGCGCCAGCACCAGCTTCGAATTGAGCAATAACTTCGTCAGAAAGAACTGTATCGCCTTCACCTTTAATGATTGCAACCAAGCTACCATCTGCAGGAGCAACAACTTCTAAAACAACTTTGTCGGTTTCAATATCACAGATTACTTCATCACGTGATACAGGTTCACCCACCTTTTTATGCCAAGTTGCGATGGTTCCATCTGCAACAGACTCTGGGAATACCGGTGCTTTAATTTCGGTTGCCATTATTGAGAATCTCCTGATTGTTCAGCTTCGATTGCCAATGCATCATTAATTAGCTGAGCTTGTTGTTTTGCATGCAAGTACGGTGAGCCACAAGCTGGTGCAGCAGAAGCTTCACGACCTGCAAAACTGATACGGATTTGTTTGCCAGATTTTAAGATATCGTCATATAAACGCGGTGCGATAAACAACCAAGCACCTTGGTTCTTCGGCTCTTCTTGCGCCCAAACGAGTTCTTTCACATTTGGATAAGCAGCCAAGATTTCCGCAAGACGTTGCTCTGGGTATGGATACAACTGTTCAATACGTACAATTGCAACATTAGTTAAGTTTTGTTCACGACGTTTTTCGAGTAAGTCGTAATAAACTTTACCGCCACAAAGTACAAGACGAGTTACATCTGACTTGTTAATTTGATCGATTTCGTCAATTACAGTTTGGAATGAACCATGTGCTAGCTCTTCTAAAGTAGAAGTCGCAAGTTTATGACGAAGTAAAGATTTCGGTGACATTACGATTAATGGCTTACGAATTGGGCGTACAGCCTGACGACGTAATGCATGGAAAATCTGTGCAGGTGTCGTTGGAGTGATCACTTGCATGTTGTCTTCAGCACATAACTGTAAGAAACGTTCTAAACGAGCTGAAGAGTGCTCTGGACCTTGACCTTCGAAACCGTGTGGTAACAACATTGTTAAACCACAAACACGCTCCCACTTAGTCTCACCAGAAGCAATAAACTGGTCAATCACAACTTGAGCACAGTTTACGAAGTCACCAAATTGTGCTTCCCAAATAATCAAGCTCTTAGGAATTGTAGTTGCGTAACCATATTCGAACGCAAGAACTGCTTCTTCAGATAAAAGAGAATCGTAAATCGCAAAACGTGGTTGGTTCTCTTTCACATGGCAAAGAGGAATGTAAGTTGAACCATCAACTTGGTTATGCAATTTTGCATGACGGTGTGAGAAGGTACCACGACCCACGTCTTCACCAGTAATACGAACTAGATAGTCTTCATCTAATAAAGTTGCATAAGCTAAAGTTTCTGCTGCACCCCAGTTCAATGGAGTTTCACCAGTTTGCATTTTCACGCGGTCTTCAATTACTTTTTGAACCTGACGCTGCATTACAAACCCTTCAGGAAGCTTGCTCATGCCCTCGCCTAATTCTTTAAGGCGGTTTATGTCAAATGAAGTATCCCAATCGTCTGTATATTCATGGCCCAAATATGGAGTCCAATCTACAAACATTTTAGTGTTCGGTTCAAGAATCAAAGCATTCGCTACATGATTACCCGCTTCTAAATCAGCACGATAATCTTCAACCATTTGGTCAGCTTCAGCACGGTCAAGTACTTTCTCTTGTACCAATTGATCAGCATAAAGTGTACGAGTAGTTGCTTTCTTAGCAATCACTTGATACATCAATGGTTGTGTACCAGATGGCTCATCTGCTTCGTTATGGCCGCGACGACGGTAACAGAACAAATCGATGACTACATCTTTACGGAATTCGTGACGGAAATCATGTGCTAATTGAGTAGCAAAGATAACAGCTTCAGGATCATCACCATTTACATGGAAGATAGGAGCCTGAATCATTTTAGCAACGTCTGTACAGTATTCTGTCGAACGCGCATCACGTGGATCAGAAGTTGTGAAACCAACTTGGTTGTTCACAATAATATGAACTGTACCACCAACCGTATAGCCACGAGTTTGTGACATCTGGAAGGTTTCCATGTTCACGCCCTGACCTGCAAATGCAGCATCACCATGAACAATAACTGGTAATACGTCATCACCGCCGATGTCTCTACGACGTACTTGACGCGCACGTACAGAACCTTCGACTACAGGACCAACGATTTCTAAGTGAGATGGGTTAAATGCCAATGCCAAGTGAACTTCACCACCTGGAGTCATTACATTACTTGAGAAACCTTGGTGGTATTTAACGTCACCAGAGCCTTTCTTATGAAGTGCTTTACCTTCGAACTCACCAAATAAGTCCGCAGGGTTTTTACCCATAATGTTAACAAGAAGGTTCAAACGACCACGGTGTGGCATACCGATAACAACTTCTTTACAACCTACGGCACCAGCACGCTGGATAATCTCATTTACCATAGGAATAAAAGATTCGCCGCCTTCAACACCAAAACGTTTAGCGCCGACGTATTTATTACCGAGATATTTTTCTAAGCCTTCAGCAGCGGTTAAACGCTCTAAGAAGCCTTTCTTTTGTTCATTTGAGAAATTGAATTTACCACGGGCACTTTCAAGACGTTGTTGAATCCAACGTTTCTCTTTTGTGTCCACGATATGCATATATTCAACACCGATCGAACCACAATAGATTGCTTCCATTGCTTCAATCATCTCAGCAAGCGTTGCTTCGCTTTTACCGATCTCAAGATTGCCTGTGTTGAATACTGTGTCTAAATCTGATTTGGTTAAACCGTGTGCTGAAAGATCTAAATCAGGAATATCTTCACGCTTAGCAAGACCTAACGGATCTAACTTAGCTTTTTGATGTCCGCGATTGCGATAAGCAGCAATGAGTTGTAAAACGCCAATTTGACGACGCTCATGTTCAGTACTTACAGTACTTTGTACAACAGGTTGAACACGATTAGCATTACGTCCTAGTAATAGGAATTGCTCACGCACAGCGCTGTGTGGTTGGTCACCCTTTGGATATTTATCGAAATATTGGCGCCAGTCCTCAGCGACGGAGGTTGGGGAAGTCAGGTACTGCTCGTAAAGTTCTTCAATATACGCTGCACTATCAGCGGAAAGTTCAGTGTCAAGACGCAATGCGTCAGCAACTTCTTGCATTTGTGGACCCATTTCCTATTGCAAAAAATATTACAGGCTGCCTTTTAAGCATACCCATGATGCATAATGTCAAATTGGTAAAAATGACACTACTTACCCAACAGGTCTTCAAGACCATGGGGCGTCATACTACCTAGAGAGAAAACTCCATAGGTAATTAATGAATCACAACGCCCTCAATGGCATCATCACTCACCTTATACTCGATAAAAAACCGAGCAATTTTTTGCAAATCTTTTTAGAAAAATTAACTTTAAAATTAACTTTTCTAAAATGACTTTAACCATAAAAATTAAGCACAGATCTAAGATCGTGCCACTTAATTTAATTTCACTAGTATACGCTTTTTTCACCTATAACTTTGTGGCAAATCGTATCATGTTCTTAACGAACGATTGATTTTTTTGACACATACCATCTATAAATTGGCGAAATACATATCCAATTTTATCTATTAATATATGGTGCTTTATATAAAAACCCTTCTTTTACCGACTAAAGTATAAGACACGTATTATAAAATTAAAAAAAAACGCACATCAAGGATGTGCGTTCTCTATTTGCGCAGAATTAACCCGCTTGATCTAACAACATATTACGGATATGACCGATTGCTTTTGTTGGATTCAAACCTTTAGGACATACTGACACACAGTTCATAATACCTTTACAACGGAACAAACTGAACGGATCGTCAAGACGAGCCAAACGTTCTGCAGTTGCAGTATCACGAGAGTCGATAATAAAACGATATGCATTCAACAACGCTGAAGGACCCAAGAATTTATCAGGGTTCCACCAGAATGATGGGCATGAAGTTGAACAACATGCACAAAGAATACACTCATACAAACCATTTAAGTGTTCACGCTCTTCAGGAGATTGCAAACGCTCTTTAGGTGGAGCAGGTTGGTTATTGATCAAGAATGGCTGAATTTTGTCATACTGATCATAGAATTGGTTCATATCAACAACCAAATCTTTAACAACCGGCAAACCAGGTAATGGACGAATTACGATTTTCTCTGGTAAATCGTTAAGGTTTTGCAAGCAAGCCAAACCATTTTTACCATTGATATTCACACCATCAGAACCACAAATACCTTCACGGCAAGAACGACGGAATGTTAACGTTTCGTCTTGAACCTTCAAAGCAAGCAATGCATCAAGCAACATACGGTGCTTATCAGTCAATTCAAGCTTGAAAGTTTGCATGTACGGCGCTTTATCCTTATCAGGATCATAGCGGTAGATTTCGAATGTACGAGTACCTCTACTCATCTTTATACTCCCGATTAGAATGTACGTGGTGCTGGTGGAATTGGATCAACAGTTAACGGCTTGAAGCGCACTGGCTTATATTCCAAACGGTTATCTGATGAATACCATAAAGTATGTTTCATCCACTCATCATCACGGCGACCGTATGAATAAGTTGGGTGATCAGCTGGTAATTCATAATCAACTACCGTATGCGCACCACGACATTCTTTACGCGCAGCAGCTGAAATTAATGTAGCTTTTGCAACTTCATATAAGTTTTCAACTTCAAGCGCTTCAACACGTGCAGTGTTAAATACTTTAGATTTATCTTTCAAGTGGATGTTACGCACGCGTGGTTCAAGAGCAAGAATCTCTTTAACACCCTTATCAAGCAATGCTTGAGTACGGAATACACCTGCGTGGTCTTGAACGATATCACGAATTGCATCAGCAACTTCTTGAGCATTTTCGCCAGAAGTTGATTCATCCAATTTACGTACACGAGCTAAAGTTTGCTCTAATACATTTGTTGGAAGCGGCGCATATTCATCACCATGATGCTTAGTTACGTAATCGATAATGTGCTCACCAGCAGCCTTACCAAATACAACCAAGTCAAGAAGTGAGTTAGTACCTAAACGGTTCGCACCATGTACTGATACGCATGAACACTCACCGATTGCATAGAAACCTTTTACAGGTTTAGTGTAGTTGTCTGTACCAGGCTCTGGTAAGCACACTTGACCATGCATATTCGTAGGAATACCACCCATTTGATAATGGATTGTTGGTACTACTGGAATTGGTTCTTTAGTGATGTCCACGTTTGCGAATTTTTTACCAATCTCAAATACAGATGGTAAACGCTTCATAATTGTGTCAGCACCCAAGTGAGTCATATCAAGCAAGATATAATCACCTTTTGGACCACAACCACGACCTTCTTTAATCTCTTGGTCCATAGAACGTGATACGAAGTCACGCGGAGCCAAGTCTTTTAAAGTTGGTGCATAACGTTCCATGAAAGGTTCGCCGTCTTTGTTACGAAGGATCGCACCTTCACCACGACAACCTTCAGTCAACAATACGCCTGCGCCCGCAACACCTGTAGGGTGGAATTGCCAGAATTCCATATCTTGTAATGGAATACCAGCACGAGCAGCCATACCAAGACCGTCACCAGTGTTGATATAAGCATTTGTTGATGCACGGTAAACACGACCAGCACCACCAGTTGCAAATAATGTTGCTTTTGCTTGGAATACTGCAATGTTACCAGTTTCTTGGTCAATTGCAGTTACACCGAGTACATCACCCGCTTCGTTACGGATCAAATCAAGAGCGATCCACTCAACGAAGAATTGAGTACCCATTTTCACGTTGCTTTGATAAAGCGTGTGCAATAAAGCGTGACCAGTACGGTCGGCAGCAGCACAAGCACGTGGAACTGGCTTATCACCATAGTTTGCAGAGTGACCACCGAACGGACGTTGGTAAATTGTACCATCAGCGTTACGGTCGAACGGCATACCTAAGTGTTCAAGTTCATAAACAACTTTTGGCGCCTCACGACACATAAATTCGATTGCGTCTTGGTCACCTAACCAGTCAGAACCTTTTACTGTATCGTAAAAGTGGAAATGCCAGTTATCTTCTTGCATGTTACCTAACGACGCACCAATACCGCCCTGAGCAGCAACTGTATGTGAACGTGTTGGGAAAACTTTAGTAAGTACTGCAACTTTCAAACCTGCTTGAGCAAGTTGGTAAGATGCACGCATACCAGAACCACCACCACCAACGATAACAGCATCGAAAGTGAGGTTTTGAATATTTGAATAATCTTCTTTAGGGTTTATCGCGCCCATGATATCTTCCTATCAATTCGCCCAGAAAATCTGGATACCCCAGATTGCGTACACAAACACTGCAATAATGACAGCCGTAGTCAGTACAAGGCGTAAACCTTTCGCTGAAGGACCCATTTGACGAGTAGTGACATAGTCAGTAAAAACCTGCCACATACCAATCCATGCGTGTGCGATAAGCGACAAAATTGCCAATAAAGAGAAAATCTTCATTGGTAATGTCATCATGAAGCCAGCCCATTGTTGATAGTCAAATCCGCCTTTGCAGAGGATCCAACCAAAAAGAACAACAGTATAAGCTGCCAATACCACAGCACTTACACGCTGGATAAACCAATCACGAGAACCTGAACCTGTTAAACCTGTAGCACTTTTCATTAGAACATAATCCATACAAAGGCTGCGATAATGGCTACCACAGATAAGATCAATGAAATTGTCGCTGCAATACGACCGCTTTGCAGTTCTTCAGCAAAACCTAGATCTGCAAGCAAATGCTTAACCCCAGCAATGAAGTGGAAAATCAAGCCGGCTACAAATACCCACACAACAAAACGTACGAGGATATTTCCAAAAACGACATTTTTAACGTAGTCAAATCCTTCTGGTGAAGATAATGATTTATCTAGAATCCATAAGAGAACTGGTACTAATAAGAAAACGATGACACCTGATAAACGGTGTAAAATTGATGCAATAGCCACGGGTGAGCGTAAATTTACCGCTAACACCTGACCCATGGACAAATTGACAGGTCTGTTGCTTTTCACAGCGGGCATCCTGTAGGTAGAAACTCCGACCGGAGTTTGTTGAATTAATTCCAAGGAAAGCTGGCATTGTTAGGCAAGCACAGCTCATGCCTAACCTATAAACGACACTGAATTATAAAACGCGAAATATCAAAATACAAACAATCGACTTTGGCTTTTCCGCAAAAACTCATCAAATAAGAATCATTCACATAGCCAAACAGCATCCTTTCCTATCCCGAAGTTAAGATTAAACAAAACATGTGCTTGTTTAATCTCATCTTTTATAAAAAATTGCTTTTCTACAGTTTTATTTAAAATAAGTGCATTTTAGACTAAAGATAAAGTTAATAAATCATCAACTCAAGACAAAAATATAAATAAAACTGCTTCTTACCTGCTAATTTTATTCAGTTTTATCTATAAAGAGGGATTATCCGTATTTATATCAAAAGAAATAAAGTGCTACTTGACTGTTAACAATGATCACTATTTTTACAAAAAATGAGTTTTAATTTTTTCTAGACTGTTCAATGAGCTATTTTTTAAACAATTAAACTTAAAAAAAAGACAACTTTTGGAATTATCAAATAGTGATAATGTGGCGATTTTTGAATCACAATTTAAAATTACAGCCTGAGTTTTATGATTTTTTTAATCGGATTGGCATTTTATAACGTTACCCTATTCTTAATTTTTATTTAAAAATTTGCTTACAATTGTACTCACGCTTCATTTTTTTTCTGCACGTTCTTCTTGAATTGACTTATGATACCATCCCGATGCAGTGATTTTACTGACTTTTTTTGCTCGGGTCTTGATGACTAACTCTCTGTGGGAACGTCATTTTTTATCCATAAGTATAATTGACAAAATTTCAGTACTCACTAATCTTATAGCAAATTTTGACACCGTCTGATTCGCACATGAGAAAATTAGGATTTCGAGTCAGATAATCATTCACCAGGACAGGAGATCTATTGAATGTCTGAAGCAACTGGCAAAAAAGCCGTATTACATCTTGATGGCAAAGAAATTGAATTACCAATTTACAGTGGCACATTAGGTCCCGATGTAATCGACGTTAAAGATGTATTGGCCTCAGGTCACTTTACTTTTGATCCTGGTTTTATGGCGACAGCTTCATGCGAGTCTAAAATCACATTTATCGATGGTGACAAAGGTATTTTATTACACCGCGGTTACCCGATTGACCAGTTAGCGACTCAAGCAGACTACCTTGAAACTTGTTATTTATTATTAAATGGCGAGTTACCAACTGCTGAACAAAAAGTTGAGTTCGATGCGAAAGTTCGTGCTCATACTATGGTTCATGATCAAGTTAGCCGTTTCTTCAATGGTTTCCGTCGTGATGCTCACCCTATGGCAATCATGGTTGGTGTAGTAGGCGCATTATCTGCTTTCTATCACAACAACCTTGACATTGAAGACATCAACCACCGCGAAATTACTGCGATTCGTTTGATTGCTAAAATTCCAACGCTTGCTGCTTGGAGCTACAAATATACTGTAGGTCAGCCATTCATCTATCCACGTAATGACTTAAATTACGCGGAAAACTTCTTACACATGATGTTTGCAACTCCTGCAGACCGTGACTATAAAGTAAACCCTGTTCTTGCACGTGCAATGGATCGTATCTTTACGCTTCATGCTGACCACGAACAAAACGCGTCTACTTCTACAGTTCGTCTTGCTGGTTCTACTGGTGCGAATCCATATGCATGTATCTCTGCTGGTATCTCTGCTCTTTGGGGTCCTGCACACGGTGGCGCGAACGAAGCAGTTCTTAAAATGCTTGATGAAATCGGTAGCGTTGAAAATGTTGCTGAGTTCATGGAAAAAGTTAAACGCAAAGAAGTTAAACTTATGGGCTTCGGTCACCGCGTTTACAAAAACTTCGATCCACGTGCTAAAGTGATGAAGCAAACTTGTGACGAAGTTCTTGAAGCATTAGGTATCAATGATCCTCAATTAGCGCTTGCTATGGAACTTGAACGTATTGCATTGAACGACCCGTACTTTGTTGAACGTAAACTTTACCCTAACGTAGACTTCTACTCTGGTATCATCCTTAAAGCGATTGGTATCCCAACAGAAATGTTTACTGTTATCTTCGCTCTTGCACGTACAGTTGGCTGGATCAGTCACTGGTTAGAAATGCACAGCGGTCCTTACAAAATTGGTCGTCCTCGTCAGCTTTACACTGGTGAAATGCAACGTGACATCAAGCGTTAATATTCGAAAGAACATTAATGTAAAAAAGCTGCCTAATGGCAGCTTTTTTTTATAAATAAGTTTTTAAAAGTTATTCTTCTTCAAACATATTTAACAAGTGATGACTAATACCATCAGCTCTTAGCCAAGCCAACTCATAACTTGCTTTAGCCAAAGCTAAAATACGTCTTTCAAACTCAGTCCATACTTCTTTAACTTGTGCTTCTGAAATCCCCAAACCACTCTCATGAGCTAAATGCTTATTCTTTTCACATATTTTTAAGGCATGGTAGAGTTTACGCCCTTTACTCGCCCCTTCCATTAACCTGACACGTTTACCTAATATAAATCCTTCTACATGCTGTAGATTCGCCTGCGGCAACATAGGTACTAAAATCTGGTCTAATTGATCATCTAAACGCTTCCAGACAGCTAAACGCTGCTCTGCCGTATAGGTATTCCATTGAATCACTTCATGGTTAAAGCGGCGACAACCACGACACACCTGATCACCAAAAACTGTTGAACAACGCCCTGCACATGGGGTGAGAGAGAGCATTCGATGATCACTACTCAAAACAGACTCCTTAAATAAACCATATACTTTTTATGGTTTTCTCGCTTATTACGAATTTTCGCGCTAAAATATGCGCCTTAAATTTCTATCTTAATACATTTGGAGTTTTCCATGAACGCTACTGTAGAACAGCTTGCACCTGTAGAACAGCAAGCGACCGCGGGTTGGGTTGTTGCAGCACTATATCAATTTAAAGAAGTTCAAGATCCAGCTGATCTTCAACAACGTCTTTTAGACTTAGTGAAAACAATTAACCTTTGCGGAACTCTGATTGTAGCAGGTGAAGGAATTAATGGTACCGTTGCTGGGGACCGTGAAGCAATTGATACGATTCATCAATTTCTGTTAAACGAAGGTTTTAACGCTATGGAATATAAAGAATCCCATAGTTCTGACAAACCTTTCCGTAAAATGAAAATCAAGCTTAAAAAAGAAATCGTGACTTTAGGCGTTGAAGTAAAACCTCGTGATTTAGTGGGTCACTATCTTGATCCTAAAGAATGGAATGAGCTTATTGCACGTGATGATGTGATTCTAATCGACACACGTAATGACTATGAATATAAAGCCGGAACTTTCAAGGGGGCGATTGACCCAAAAACAGAAACTTTCCGCGAATTTCCTGAATATGTAAAAAAAGAGTTAGAACAACATAAAGATAAGAAAATCGCGATGTTCTGTACGGGTGGTATTCGCTGCGAAAAATCAACTTCTTTACTTCTTCAAGAAGGCTTTAAAGAGGTTTACCACCTTAAAGGCGGTATTCTTAAATATTTAGAAGAAACTCCTCCTGATGAAAGCCTTTGGGAAGGTGAATGTTTCGTATTTGATGGACGTACTGCTGTAACTCATGGTGTTGAAGAAGGTGCAAATATTAAATGTCATGCTTGTGGCTGGCCTTTAACTCCTGAAGAGTCTGCGCTACCAAGCTATGAACATGGTGTTTCTTGCTTGTACTGTATTGATAAAACCACTGAAAAACAAAAAGCTGGTTTCCGTATGCGCCAATCACAAATTGCTGCCGCTAAACGTAAACGTTTATAATTAAAAGAGGGCATCATTTGATGCCCTCTTTTTTCTATTTTATTTATAAAGCTCCATAAGCTTTTTAAACTCTGGGCTAGCACAATTCATTGAAGACACTATTGGAGATTTTCCAACAACAGCCCTCAATTTCCCATCACTAGAAAAGCTTAATCCAATCTGACTATAGGTATTTATATCTGTGTAAGGTCCTGTATTAATTATAAGATCTATAATTTCTAATTCACCTTCATCAAAAGTGAAGTCCATGCCATCCTCTTGTTCTTTATCCAATAATGCCGATATTGTTTGATTCCCTTTAGTGAAACTTACTTTATTCCCTTGTTTGACCAAAATACATTTTTCATCAGAATCAGTAGCAACTAAATTACTTTCCGAAAAATCATTAATAACCTTATCAGAGCATTTATTATATTGTTCGGTATTTTCTGTTTTCGGAAGTACTTGGCAAGCATCTTTATTAAAGCCAAAAACTTTTGCTACACTATTATTTAAAAACTCTATTTTCTCAGGTACTTGAGATAAATTCCCATCTTTAATTAACATTAACAGTGAATCATAATCTTTAACATTTCTATTATTCTGAATAGCTTCCAACAACTCTTGAATAGCTTGATGAATAGGGTTATTTGCTTTCATCTCAGCAGTAAATAGATCCATATCATTATTAATACCGTACCCCTTTTTAATAAGTTCAGCGACCAAAGCAGAATTTGCCGAATTTAGCTTTTCTGTAGTCATACTTCCAGATTGATACCACGTTACAGGAACCTGATTACTTGCATAAGCAATAACCATATCTGTAAGCGGGTTAATATTTACCCTTCCCTCATGGTCGATATAACTATGATAAGTTTGCCCCTCAGCTTTTGCCTCTAAACGACAAGGAAATTTACCGGTGTCTATTTCCCCTTGCCATTGCCCTTGTGCATTAACAATTACTTTATTTTTAAAACCAAGCCCATCTTTACAAATTGCTGTTACATTTGCACCATTTAAAGTAGAAGTTGAAAATGCAGTACCAGAGATTAGTTTATAAGTAATTTGATTTTGGGTAGATTGTGCAATTTTTTCTTCACTGACACTGTTGCTATTTTCATCACCGCAGGCTACAAGTAATATTACTGAGAGTACGCTAGTAATTTTAAAAATTATATTCATATTAAATCACGTTGTTAACATATTAAAGATTTTCATGACGCCAATAAAATATTCATGGCGAGATAAATTAATTTTTTGATTAAGAGAGTAATATCAAAAAATTTTGTTGGTAATTATATAGAAATAAAATTAATGTAAAAATATTATATTTAATTATGTATCAAAATACTAAAAACATAAAAAACGCCCTAGAAAGGACGTTATTTATTAATTTTTCTAATAAATTAATTTGGAGTATGGTACATCAAATATAACTCATTCAAATTATCTGGGATTTCTTCTGCCAGTTCATCCATTAACTGTCCATTGCGACGGAAAGATTCCATCTGTGGATCTTCTTCATCAATTCCGCTAAAAACCATGATCGGTAAAGTCAAATCAACCAATTGTTCTTCATACTCAGGGGCAAACCAAGCCTCTTCGTTTAAGAACATTGCATCAACAAACCCTACACTCCAATCGCCTAGGCTTGATTCAACGTCAGCTTCTTCAACTTCAAATGGAAATTCAATCCCATTTTCATTTGCTAAATCTTGACGAATCGACTCTAGCCAAACCTTGATTTGTTGAATAATTTCAGCCGGAACCTTTTTCTGGTTACCTTCGAACAATTCATCTAACCAACGGTCAAACTGAGGGCCTACTGCAATTGCACACAAAAATCCATGAGTTGCAGCAAAGTCTAGACCATACTCATTGTGGTCTCCATCTAGATATTCACTTAATTGGTCTAAATCTAATGCACTCATTGTGTGTTACCTGACTTTAAAAAGAAATTGACGATAGCATAGCACTTAAGCTGACGATGCCCTATTTAGTTTTGATTAGTCTTCGTCATCAAGATCATCATCGTCTAAATCATAATCGAAATCTTTTAACTCACGCTCTAAACGGCGCTGTGCCAATAGATCATCAATTAATCTACGTTTTTCCAACGATTCTTTTGCACTGATTTTGCCTGATGACTCATCAAAACCGACATCATCATCATCGCCGTAGTTATCATCTAGTTCAAAATCTGTAGAAGACACTAAAACTACCTCATAATGAAAAAATGTGAATGGGTCTAGCCGCTATTTATCTGTCTTACTTTTCCTTGTCAAGTTTTATTTATATTTTTTTCATTTAATTGCTCATTTGTACTTTTTTTCACCCAAAAAATTGTGTATTTATAAAACAGAACAGTCTTTTGATAATCGAAGATTTCTACAAATTTTTCTATGATTTAACCTTGAAAAAAATGATTTTAGCCCAATATTCAAAAAATAGTCGTGAATTCAAAGATATTTTTTATTTAACGGTCACCGATCAAAGCCCAAACATTTCAAGCAAATTGTGCTATCATGCACGGTTTTTCACTGCCACAGATTCAACAAAGAGTAAGCAAAGATGAGCGATATGCATTCCCCTACTTCTCAAGTAGCGGCTCTGATTAGCCGAGGCAAAGAACAAGGTTACTTAACTTACGCTGAGGTTAACGATCATCTGCCGGACTCGATTACTGAAAGCGAACAGATTGAAGACATCATCCAGATGCTTCAAGACGTTGGTATTCCTGTACACGAGCGTGCACCTGAATCTGACGATACCATGTTCGGCGAATCAGCTGATGCAACTGATGAAGTTGCTGAAGAAGAAGCTGCTGCCGTACTTGCATCTGTTGAAAATGAGCCTGGACGTACGACAGACCCTGTACGTATGTACATGCGTGAAATGGGTACAGTAGAACTGTTAACCCGTGAAGGTGAAATCAGCATTGCTAAACGTATTGAAGAAGGCATTCGTGATGTCTTGAACTCAATCGCTTACTGGCCAAATGCTGTTGAAGTTGTATTAAAAGAATATAATGATTTTTTAACTGGCGAACGCCGTCTTGCCGATATCTTATCTGGTTATTTAGACCCTGAAACTGACGAAGATATTCCGGAAGTTTTAGAAGATGTTGAAGAGCTTGAGGAAGAAGACGAATCATCTACAAAGTCAACGAAAGAAGTTAAGCTTGATGATGACGATGAAGAAGAAGAGTCTGAAGGTGATGATGATTCTGAAGGTGATTCAGGTCCAGATCCTGAAGTTGCAAAAGTTCGTTTTGCTGAATTAGAAGCTGCATGGGCTCAAACTAAAGCTGTCATTGAAAAACATGGCCGTAATAGCCCTGAAGCAAATGAAGCTCTTGAGTCTTTAGCAACTGTATTTATGATGTTTAAATTTACTCCACGTTTATTTGACATCATTTCAGAAATGATTCGCGGAACTCATGAACAAATTCGTGCCAATGAACGTGAAATTATGCGTTATGCAGTACGTCGTGGCCGTATGGACCGTAACCAGTTCCGTACATCTTTCCCGAAACAGGAATCTAATCCTGCTTGGTTAGATGAACAAATTGCTAAAGCTCCAGCTGAAATCAAGGCTCACTTGGAAAAAGTTCGTCCTGATGTTTTAGCCTTCCAGCAAAAAATTGCAGATATCGAAAAAGAGCTTGGCCTAAACGTTAGTGAAATTAAAGATATTTCTAAACGTATGGCAATTGGTGAAGCCAAAGCTCGTCGTGCGAAAAAAGAAATGGTAGAGGCCAACCTTCGTTTGGTAATTTCGATTGCGAAAAAATATACCAACCGTGGTTTACAGTTCCTTGACTTGATTCAAGAAGGGAACATTGGTTTGATGAAAGCCGTAGACAAGTTTGAATATCGTCGTGGTTATAAATTCTCGACTTATGCGACTTGGTGGATTCGTCAGGCAATTACCCGTTCTATTGCCGATCAGGCCCGTACAATTCGTATTCCTGTACACATGATTGAAACGATTAACAAAATTAACCGTGTATCGCGTCAATTATTACAGGAAATGGGCCGTGAACCTACTCCTGAAGAGTTAGGCGAACGCTTAGAAATGGATGAGGTTAAAGTTCGTAAGGTTCTTAAAATTGCGAAAGAGCCAATTTCAATGGAAACTCCAATCGGTGATGATGAAGATTCGCATCTTGGGGATTTTATTGAGGACCAGAACATCACTTCTCCAATTGATGCTGCGACTTCAGAAGGCTTAAAAGAAGCAACTCGTGAAGTTTTAGAAAACTTAACTGAACGTGAAGCAAAAGTATTGAAGATGCGTTTTGGTATTGATATGCCAACCGATCATACTTTAGAAGAAGTAGGTAAGCAGTTTGATGTAACACGTGAGCGTATTCGTCAGATTGAAGCGAAAGCATTGCGTAAATTACGTCACCCTTCTCGTTCTGAACACTTGCGTTCTTTCCTAGAGAATGACTAATTTTTGAAATCTTGAAATTTCGAGACTAGTCCCCATTTAATAGAAAGAGCTATAAACGCCTGCGATGATGCAGGCGTTTCACATGATGAGGTTACTTATGTTAGACCGCACTCCATCTCGCGAACTCCGTGAAGACCTTTGGGTATTTCCAATGGACTATCCAATTAAACTCATTGGCGATGCGGGTGAAGAATTACGTATAGCTGTCGTTGATATTCTAGTGAAACATTTTCCTGACTTTGACCAAACAACGTTAAAAGTACAAGAATCACGTACAGGCAAATACCATTCATTAACCGCGCAATTACGCTTTGATGAATTGGAACAAGTGCATGCTTTGTATGCAGACTTGGCTGCTTGTCCGCAAATAAGAACTGCGCTTTAATTTTAAAATGCCATGACAAATTTAATGTCATGGCATTTTTATTTATACCAATCTTTATAGAAATAATTACAAATATTTAGAACCGCTTAGGCAAAATACTTTAAACTCATCAAAAGCATACTCTCATAATTTAAAAGTTGAGAGACTTCCCTTCTGTTAAGTACCATGCACAGGAAAATGTTTAATGAGCCTTGATAAACCCACTTTGATTATTCGTCAGTGGAACGATTTACAAGATTATCAAAGCAAATTCGAATCGATGAAGAACCTGACCAATCAACGTGATGAAAATACAGCAGACGAGCTGTGGTTACTCCAGCATCATGAAGTACTAACTCAAGGTCAGGCTGGAAAACCAGAACATATTCTGATTCCATCAAACATTCCTGTGGTACAAACTGACCGTGGTGGACAAGTGACATGGCATGGTCCTGGTCAACTCGTCGCTTACTTTATGTTTGACCTTAATCGACTGAAATGGAATGTACGCACATTGGTCAGTTTTGCTGAACAATTTATGATAGATGTTTTAAAGAAATATAACATTGAAGCATATGCAAAGCCTGATGCACCAGGCGTTTATGTGGATGGCAGAAAGATTGGTTCATTAGGCTTCAAAATTCGCCGTGGACGTAGTTATCACGGTTTAGCCCTAAACTTGGACTGTGCTCTAACTGGTTTTCAAACCATCAACCCATGTGGTTATGCAGGGCTAGAAATGGTCCGCATACAAGATTTAGTGACTCCATATCCATCATTTGAACAACTTTGTCAGGACTTTATTGAGTATATTAAAGCGACTGGGTACTTTAATGACCCAGAAGTCAAAATTGAATAAATGATTTTGAGATGGAATAAAAATATATTAGAGTAATTACTCTAAATTTGCTTTTGCATAATTTTAAGAAGGGATAGCAAGTGATTTCGACAAAAGCTGTAAAGCCCACTCTGCAACTTGCCTACGTTAAGCTCATGATGGACGTTGTTGGTCGAGGCTTAGTCATGGCGAGTCAAGTAGATAGTGAAATACAAGAGGAAGTGTCTAAATTTCCTGTTCACTTTGTACTTTCAATGAATGTCTTCCCAAATGGACCAGCATTTTTTGCACGAGTGACAGAAGATAAACAATTAGAACTGCTAAAAAGAGCGGAAAAAAAGCCTGACTTAACCATTACGTTTAAGCATGTAACTCATGCTTTTTTGGTTTTCTCTTTTCAGGAAAGTACTGCTCAAGCCTTTGCAAATGACCGCATGATTGCTGATGGCGATGTATCCGCAGCAATTCGTTTAGTCCGCTGCCTCAATAAAATGGAGTCTCTCATTTTACCGAAATTGGTGGCTTCACTCGCTGTTAAAGAATACCCAACTGAACTTACCCTAAAAGAAAAATTCAACCAAGCTGCAAATATTTATTTAAAAGTAGCTAAGTCTTACTTCAAGCGGAGCGCATAACATGGCTAAACCATATTACGAATTCTTTTGTCCTGTAAAAGTCATTGCCGGTAATGCTGCTTTAGAACATATTCCGTTTGAACTTGCGACTTTAGGTGCAAAACGCCCTCTTATCATTACCGATAAAGGTGTTCGTGCAAATGGCTTGTTAAACCCTATTGAAGCTGCTTTTAGCACAACTGATGCAGTCATTGGTCATGTTTTTGATGATGTTCCACCAGACTCAAGCCTTGAAGTTGTTCGACTTGCCGCGGAAGCTTATCGCACAAATAAATGTGATGCGATTATTGCTGTGGGTGGTGGTTCTGTTATCGATACCTCTAAAGCAACTAACATTTTAGTATCAGAAGGTGGAGATGATCTTCTTCAATATTCTGGTGCACACAACCTACCAAAACCATTAAAACCATTTTTCGTCATCCCGACTACATCAGGTACGGGCTCTGAAGTGACCATGGTTGCTGTTGTGTCTGATACACAAAAGAATGTTAAATTGGCATTTGCTTCATATTACTTAATGCCACATGCTGCGATTTTAGATCCACGCATGACATTAACGTTACCACCTCACTTAACTGCAATGACGGGCATGGATGCATTAACACATTGTGTTGAAGCATACACCTGTATGGCAGCTAACCCGCTTAGCGATGCCTATGCAAGTGCAGGTATTAAAAAAATTAGCGAAAATCTATTTAATGTCTTAGAAAATCCAAATGACTCACAAGGTCGTTTAGAACTTGCACAAGCTTCTACAATGGCAGGTATCGCATTCTCTAACTCGATGGTAGGCCTTGTACACTCATTAGGACATGCATTAGGTGCAGTTGCTCACCTGCCCCACGGGCTGTGCATGAACTTATTCTTACCTTATGTGCTTGAGTACAATAAACAAGTCAATGGTCAGAAAATTGGCGAGTTGCTATTACCACTTGCAGGTGCGGATATTTATGCCCAGACTCCTGCTACTCAGCGTGCAGACAGAGCAATCGCAACTATTTTAGCAATGCGTGATCGTTTATTTAGCTTAACCAAATTACCACGTACCTTACGTGAAACAGGTAAAGTTACTGAAGCACAGCTTGATGAAGTGGCAGAAAAAGCACTAAATGATGGCTCAATTATTTATAATCCTAAAGAAGCAAGCTTAAAAGATCTACGAGAGATCTTACAAAAAGCTTGGTAAGTTAAGATTTAGATATCTAAAGCAAAAAGCTAAAGGTCTGATTTTTATGACAAATCAGACCTTTTTTATATCTATGAATTTTTATTCATCATTTTCTTTGGAAATATGGCAAAAAATTTGCTAAAAAATCCACGAAAGTACTGACAATTTGCATCAATTTAGGATAGATTGGCGCACTTTATCTTTTATGTAGGGGGGATCGTTCGTCTCAAACGATCCTTAACACCAAGCTGATCCTTGATCAACGATTATGAGGATAACGCCGTTGACAAACTTATCTGGGACTAAACCAACAGCTAAACTTCAAAAGAATCTTGTGCTTTGGCACATCATTATTATTGGTTTAGCTTATATTCAGCCATTAACTTTATTTGATACTTTTGGTTTAGTATCAGAACGAAGTGGTGGACATGTACCTACTTCTTATATCTTTGCCTTAGTTGCAATTTTATTGACGTCGATCAGTTATGGACACATGATCAAACGCTATCCTTCTTCAGGATCAGCATATACCTACGCCCAAAAGTCAATTCACCCTAATGTTGGTTTTATGGTGGGTTGGTCATCTTGGCTAGACTATCTACTTTCACCACTCGTCAATATCATTTTGGCCGATATTTATTTAAGAGCTTTGTTTCCAGAAGTAAATAATTGGCTATGGGTTATTGGTCTAACTGCATTAATGACTGTAATTAACTTATTTGGCGCACGCTTTGTCGCGCGTTTTAACAGTACAATTGTGGTTATTCAACTTGGTGTTATTTTTTACTTTGTTTATCAAGTATATATTCTCCTTACCCAAGGCGTATATGCTGATGGTACGCTTAATCCCGATAAAGCCGAATTATGGTCATTAACTCCTTTTTGGAATGATATGACTTCTATTAGTGCTTTGATTGGTGGTGCAACAGTACTGTGCTTTTCTTTTACAGGTTTTGATGCTTTATCTTCACTTGCAGAAGAAACTAAAGATGCTGAAAAAACGCTTCCAAAAGCGATTTTCTCAACAGCATTGCTTGCAGGTATTATTTTTATCGTAAGCACTTACTTTATCCAGTTGTATTTCCCTAGCAACCCAAACATCTATTTTAAACCGTTAGATGAATCACAACCTGTTATGGTTGCAGCAATTGGCAGCATTGCATTTAAAACATTAGTTTTATATTTTGCTGTAGTTGCAGTAATGGCATCCGGTATTTCAGCACATGCTGGTGTATCTCGCTTAATGTATGTAATGGGCCGTGATGGGGTTATCAATAAAAAGCTGTTTGGTCATATTAGCCCAAGATTGCATACTCCGACTTACAATATTCTTATTGTTGGTGTAGTTGCATTATCTGCTGGCTTTTTAGACCTTGAACATATTGTTAACTTAATTAGTTTCGGGGCCTTAACTGCTTTTAGTTTTGTAAACTTCTCGGTGATTTCGCGCTACGCGCTGAGAGATGGTAAAAACAAATCTATCAAAGATATTATTAATTACATTATTGTACCAACGCTTGGCTTTGCTAGTGTGTTCTTAATGTGGTTAGAAATTGACAAGCTTGCTTTGCAAATTGGCTTAGCTTGGGCAGTGTTTGGGGTAGGTTATCTTGCCTATAAAACCAAAGGCTTTAAATATAATGCTCCTCAACATAATGAGCATGAATAATAAAAAAGGCGCTTAAAAGCGCCTTTTTTATGGACTCATTAACCATATAGTTTATTTACAATGGCTTGTACACGTTTTGCATAAACTTTAGCTGTTTCCAAATCCCCTGTTGGGACTTCATCTACACTTGCATCCGAAGGCGATTGAACTAAAAGCCCTACCGAACCGCCTAAGTTATTTACATCTTCACGTGTTGCATCTTTGGTATTCGCTGGCAATAAGCCCAGACTCACCCAAATGCCACCATGCTGTGATGCTAAAGTTTGCAGCTGGATAAGCGTAACTTGTTTATCCCCATTTAAACTTGCACTATTCGTAAAGCCTGCAAATACTTTATCTTGCCAACCACGTGTGAACCAAACCTTTGAAGTTGCATCAGCAAATTTTTTAAATTGCCATGGTGCTGTACCCATATAGGTCGGCGCACCAAACACAATACCTTTTGCATTATTCAATGTTTCCCAATCTTGCTCAGTGATATTACCTTCCTGATTAATCTGGATAAGTTGAGCATTAATTTCATTAGCAAAAGTTTCAGCCACTACTTTAGTGTGGCCATAACCTGAGAAATATACAACCGCAATATTAGAATTAGACATGGAAGAAAACCTATGTTTTATTAAATTCCATTTAATGATATATTTTAGATACTAGGTGTCAATTAGTTACTAACTGGTAACTATGGTAATTTTTTAAGAAATTAGCAGGTAAAAAGTATGAATGAAGGTCTAAAATATAATGTTTTTCAACAACATTGCCCTGCTCGTTTATTTTTTGAAAAAATTGCAGATAAATGGGTTTTATTGATTTTAAATGTGCTTGAAGAGGAAACTCAGCACTTCAATTTGCTCAAAAAGAATATACAAGGCATCTCTCCTAAAGTCTTATCACAAAAACTAAAGATGCTAGAAAGAGATGGTTTTATTGAGCGTAAAATTCAGAATACGTCTCCTATTCGTGTTGATTACTCACTCACTTCTCTGGGGCAAAATGTCGCTTCAATGGCGTTCCAATTAAAGGAATGGGCCGAAACCAATATTGAACAGGTTTTAGCAGCCCAAATGACTTATGATGAAAAAGTGCTAGAGCAAGCTTGAATAAAAATAAGGCCACTAAGGGCCTTATTTTTATTTAGTACTTAAGAAATTAACCTAATTTTTTAAAGCCTTGCTGACGCCATGCTTCATATACAATTACGGCAGTTGCATTAGATAAGTTTAAACTTCTTGAGTTTTCTGCCATTGGTAAACGAATCCATTGTTCTTGAGGGAACATCAGACGAACATGTTCAGGCAAGCCGCGTGTTTCTGGCCCCATCAATAAAGCCACAGGTCTATTTAAATCAACTGTATGAGGCGTAGCAGAACCTTTCGTAGTTAAAGGAAAAACATGCTCAACACCTTTTGCTTTTAAGTCCGCAAGACAAAGCTCTATGTTGTCCCAAATTTGCATTCTTGCCCATTCATGATAATCAAGCCCTGCACGTTTAAGCTTTTTATCATCAAGTTCAAAGCCTAAAGGCTTAACTAAATGCAATTGAGCGCCTGTATTCGCGCATAGACGAATAATATTACCTGTATTAGCAGGAATCTCAGGCTCGTATAGAACAACATGAATCACTTAATTACTCACTTAAATTACTTATTGGTTAGCTCAGGCAATAATTACATCTCTTTTGCAGATATCAATAAGCCGACTAATTCCACTGTAACTGTTCACGCAAACGTACAACCTCACCAATAATTGTGAGTGTCGGCGCATGAATTTGATGTTCTGTCACTTTAGATGCAATATCAGCAAGTGACCCCATCACAACCTTCTGTTCAGGTGTCGTACCCTTTGAAATTAATGCGACTGGCATATCTGGACGTTGTCCATGCGCAATCAGCTGCTCACAAATACGCTCTAATCCCACTAACCCCATATACAGTACTAATGTCTGGTTTTCGTATACCAGTTCATCCCACGGTAACTCAGGAGAACCTTCTTTTAGATGGCCTGTAAGAAAGCGGACACTCTGAGCATAATCACGATGGGTAAGCGGAATACCTGCATAAGCTGAACACCCTGACGCAGCAGTAATACCGGGAACAACTTGAAATGGGACGCCAGCTTGAAATAACTCTTGGATCTCTTCGCCACCACGGCCAAAAATAAAAGGGTCTCCCCCTTTTAAACGGCAAACACGTTTACCTTTTTTTGCGTAATCAACCAATAATGCATTAATACCTTCTTGAGGAACACTGTGGTTAGAACGTGCTTTACCAACATATATTTTTGTTGCGTCTCGACGACACAATTCTAAAATAGGTACAGAAACAAGGCGGTCATAAATGACCACATCAGCTTGCTGCATTAAACGTAAAGCTTTTAAAGTAATGAGTTCAGGATCACCAGGACCTGCCCCCACCAAATAAACCTCGCCTTTAGGTGCTTTCCACTCCTGCAATGCTTGTTCAAGCATGCTATCGGCAACATCTAGATTGTCATTAAAAACTTGTTCCTTTAAGGGGCTTGCATACAAGTTTTCCCAAAAAATACGGCGCTCATCTGGATTAGAAATTTTTTCTTTAACCTGATTGCGCCATTTTCCTGAAAACTCAGCTAACTTGCCCATGCCGTGTGGAATAGAGGTTTCTAACTGCGTACGGATTTGACGAGATAGAACAGGAGATGTTCCATTTGAAGCCACTGAAACAATTAATGGAGATCGATCAATAATCGCAGGCACCATAAAACGGCAATGTGGAATATCATCGACGCTATTTACAAGTAAATTGCGCGCTTCACACTGCTCAAAAACTGTTTTATTTACTTCTGCATTATTGGTCGCTGCAATAACTAAACGATAGGGTGTACTTAAAAATTTTTCAGCAAAAGCTTCAATAAACGGCTCGCCGCCTGTTGTTTTAATTAATTGCAGAAGCTGATCTTCAATTGCAGGAGCAACAACATCAATTATTGCTCCTGCCTTAGCCAATAAGGTTGCCTTGCGTAAAGCAATATGCCCTCCGCCCACAATCAGACAACGTTGCTGTTGCAACTTCAAAGAGATTGGAAAAATATCCACCTTAAACCTCTACATCAATCATCTGACTATGTTTAAGCAAAAACCGTGCACAATTTAGATGCAAAGCTTAATCAATAAACGTTGCACCACCCATATATGGGCGTAATACTTCTGGAATCTCAATTGAACCGTCTTCGCGTTGGTAGTTTTCCATTACTGCAAGTAAAGTACGCCCAACAGCAAGGCCTGAACCATTTAGAGTGTGCACCAATTCGGTCTTCTTCTGATCCATACGGTAGCGTGCTTTCATACGACGTGCCTGAAAATCACCCATATTAGAGCAGCTTGAAATTTCACGGTAAGTATTTTGACTTGGAACCCAAACTTCTAAATCATAAGTTTTAGTCGCACCGAAGCCCATATCACCACCACAGAGCAAAATTTTGCGGTAAGGCAAACCAAGCGCCTGTAAAATGCCCTCAGCATGTGCAGTAAGCTCTTCAAGTGCCTGCATAGATGTTTCAGGCTTAACGATTTGCACCATTTCAACTTTATCAAATTGGTGCTGACGAATTAAACCACGTGTATCACGACCATAAGAACCTGCTTCACTACGGAAACATGGTGTATGGGCCGCATATTTTAATGGTAAGCGATCTGCATCAATAATTTCATCACGGACAAAGTTAGTGACTGGAACTTCTGCTGTAGGGATGAGGTAGTATTCTTTTTCACCTTGAAGTTTAAATAGATCTTCTTCAAATTTTGGTAACTGACCTGTCCCACGTAATGAATCAGCATTTACCAAATAAGGCACATAAGCTTCGGTATAACCATTCTTTAAAGTATGGGTATCGAGCATGAACTGAGTTAAAGCACGTTGTAGACGAGCTAAAGGTCCCTTCAACACACTAAAACGTGAGCCTGTGAGTTTAGTGGCAGTTTCAAACTCTAGTCCGCCCATCCACTCACCTAAATCAGTATGATCTTTGATTTCAAAATCGAACTGACGAGGTGTACCCCATTTTGAGATTTCAACGTTATCATTTTCATCTTTACCAGCTGGTACAGATTCGTCCGGCAAATTAGGAATGCTAAGCGCTTTTTGCTCAATCTCGTTTTGTAGCTCTGATAAAGCAACTTCGGCAGCTTTAATTTCATCACCAATGGCTTGCATACGTGCCATGATTTCAGAAGCATCGCCACCGGATTTTTTAATCTGACCCACTTGTTTAGCACCGGCATTTCGCTCTGCCTGTAACTTTTCAGTTTTTGATTGCAAGTCTTTACGGCGAGTCTCTAAAGATGCCCATTCTTGAACATCTAACTGAACACCACGTTTTGCCAAAGCTGCATTAACGACTTCAATATTATTTCTGAGTAACTTAGGGTCGATCATAATCAATCATAATATGGGTAAAAAACTGGCTATAGTGTAAGCCCTTAACACTAAAAAATATAGTGATCATCTTCATAACGAATAGCTTTCACACAATTCTTAGAATAGATCTTATATTTTATAAGTTATAGTTCGGTACACTCGGTAAATACTCAGGTTTAATATATTTAGCTGCTTCAAAATATGGCAAGGTTAATTCAGACATACCTTCTGCATAAGAAGCTAATTCATAAATTGGATAGACAAAAACAATCCCATTTGCACCATAGTAGAAATTATCACTTAATTGCAGTTTTTCGCGGCTAATATTGTGCTCTTGAAGCCAATTAGTATTTGCATTAAAAAGTGCATCAACCAACTGTTTTTCAACATCTGGCTTAATAAGTTCTTCAACGGTAATGTGCTTTTTATTTAGCAAGTCAAAATTTACAAACTCTTGATGTGACATACCATGTGCTGCCCCCGCAGAGTATGAATATGTCTGGAATACAAAGGTTGCAAGGTTATAATTTTGCCCTAAATAACGGACATAGATGGCACTCTGACTTGAGCTCGGTTCCCCTTCCGGTACCTCAACAGGTTTATCAGCCAAATTTGCAAAAGCATTCGGGTCTGCTTTCTTTATACGGTTCGTAAAATAATCATTAATCCATTTTTGATTGGTTTGTACGGTCTGAAAATCATATTCAGTGCAGCCGTCTTCAAGACAAACTTTAGGTTTTGGCAGCTTTACAGGAACAACTTTTGCTTGAATGACAGGGACTTCAGCTTGCTTTTGCTCTTTTACTGAAGCACTAGAAGCCGGTTGTTCATCTTTAGCCGTAGATTTTGGCTGACAACCGCTCACCGCAACCATGGCAGCTAACATTGGAAGAATGAAAATAGTTTTTTTATCGTAAAGTTGCATGTTAATCCCCGTAAACTCACTCCTACCACTATACAAAGCGTAAGTTTAAGACGGGGTTAAAAAATGTATCTAGGCTTGATATATAAAAAGAAAGCCATCGTAAAGATGGCTTTCTAAATAATGAGGCTTATTGATCAATAATATCGGTACCTTTCGGAGGCGTAAAATTGAAAGTTGAAGCCGGAATTGAGGCATTTACTTTAACATTCTTGAAACGAACATAAGTCGTTTGACCTAAAGAATCTTGCAATACCATGAGTGTAGGTGCTTTGTTGGCACCAAAACTAATCGTTAAGCTTTGGAAAGCTCCATCTTCTTTTTTAGGGAATAAAGTGAAATATAACTTAGATTTATCTGGCTGAGTTACTCGGTAAGACTTCATGATTTGGTTAGTATTACCAGAAAGTAATAAAGCCGGTGTATCAGCGACCTGATCATCTAGGCTTTGGCGCACAGCCTGTTGTAGATCAGGGTCATAAATCCAGACTGTTTTTCCACTTGTTACAATAGTTTGCTTAGAGGGACTTACAGTTTCCCAATAAAATTTCCCCGGACGTTCAACTTTCATTGAACCTTTAAATGTCTGGTTCATATGCTGAGCACTTAAGCCTTTTTTCTGTGCTACAGTTTTTGTATTCGCTTTCGTTGTCTGTTCAAAATCGGCAGTCAAACGCTGTAAGCCTGATAACTGATTTACCAGGTTCCCAATTGCCTGTTGCTCCGGTGCTGCTACGGGTGCAGCGAACGCTGTAGTACTCATTACAGGAGCAAGCACTGAGGCGCTGAGTGTAATAGCACACATGGTTTTACGAAGCATATTCATGTCATCACCTTTTTAGTTGCTGTAAGATAACTTGCTAGCCTTTCAATTAATCCAGCTAAACAAGCTCTTCATTCAAGACTTATATTAACCGACAAACTTTGTGCTAATCATTGAGAAAATAAGATATTTTGTTATGTTATTCATGTTGTTTGTAGAATTTCATTCATCATCATGAAGACAATATTGATGTATTTCCATAAAAAAAGCCCACAAAATGTGGGCTTTTTCTTAAGCTAAAACTTAAACAGTTTCAACTTTTACGTAGCGACGGCCAAATTGACCTTTCACTTCGAATTTTACTACGCCGTCAGCAGTAGCAAATAAAGTATGGTCACGGCCCATACCAACATTTGCACCAGCGTGGAATTCAGTACCACGTTGACGAACGATGATGTTACCAGCAGTTACAGTTTGACCACCGTAAACTTTAACACCTAACATTTTTGGGTTTGAATCACGACCGTTCTTCGTCGATCCACCGGCTTTTTTAGTTGCCATGTCTCTTACTCCTCGTGATTAGCCTGAAATACCAGTAATTTTCAACTCAGTGAACCATTGACGGTGACCTTGTTGTTTACGGTAGTGTTTACGACGACGCATTTTGATGATGCGGATTTTGTCGTGACGACCATGACCAATCACTTCTGCAGTTACTTTAGCGCCAGCTACAACTGGAGCACCGATTTGAATGTTGTCACCGTTTACAACCATTAATACATCATCAAATGTAATAGTTGCGCCAGATTCAGCCTTCAATAATTCAACTTTAAGGGTTTCACCCTCAACTACACGGTGCTGTTTACCACCGCTTTGGATTACTGCGTACATAACGTACTCCAATCAGCCCGTGTCGTCGTGCCGATAAAGGGATATATCGATCTTAAAACGAACGCCACTGGGGTTATACAAGGCGACAGATTTTAAGTGAAATTTGATCAAACGACAAGTGCTTTATCTTTAACTAAGCAACAGAAGCCATCATTCTTACATAATAAAAATAGCTTCAATTTGATTTTAGTACTTTTCATTGATTCTGAATGGAATTTAAAATACAGTTCCAAACACAACTTGCAACAAGAACAAGCTGTATTCATGTTGACGTTATTAAAATTTATTGTTTTGTCGGAAACACATCGTTTTGCAGAAATAAAGAACAAAGAACTCTTCATGAACATACAAATGATTAATATCAATTGCTTGTTTCCCTGTTTAATGCACTTTTAATTGATACACTAACGCCACTTATCTACCAATACGGGGTTTTTCTTCATATGGTCATCGATTTTAAGCAAGACATTCTCGCTCCTGTTGCTACAGACTTTGCTGCGATGGATCACTTGATTAATGAAGGAATTAGCTCAAAAGTCGGCTTGGTCATGTCAGTGAGTAAACATGTAGTTGAAGCTGGCGGCAAACGTATGCGCCCAATCATGTGTTTACTTGCAGCACGCGCTTGCGGCCTCGACAATATGCAAAATGCACAGCGTCTGGCAGCTATTATTGAAATGCTTCATACCGCAACTTTAGTGCATGATGATGTAGTTGATGAATCTGGACTTCGCCGTGGTCGCCCTACTGCAAATGCAACATGGAACAATCAAACGGCCGTATTGGTTGGTGACTTCCTTATTGCCCGCGCTTTTGACCTTTTGGTTGATTTAAACAACATGACCTTATTAAAAGACTTCTCAACAGGTACATGTGAAATTGCTGAAGGTGAGGTATTACAGCTCCAATCTCAGCATCAACCGGATACAACCGAAGAAACATATTTAAAAATTATTCACGGGAAAACTTCTCGTTTATTTGAACTTGCAACCGAAGGTGCGGCTATTTTGGCAGGACAAGAAGCTTACCGCGAACCTTTAAGATTATTTGCAGGTCATTTCGGAAATGCATTCCAGATTATTGACGATATTTTAGACTACACTTCAGATGCTGAAACATTAGGTAAAAATATTGGTGATGATTTAATGGAAGGTAAACCGACTTTACCGTTAATTTCAGCATTAGCACATTCAACCGGTGAAGAGCATGCCATTATCAGACGCAGTATTGCGACTGGTGGTGTTGACCAATTACCTAAAGTGATTGAAATTGTGCAAAAGTCTGGTGCTTTAGACTATTGCCAGCGTCGTGCCCAAGAAGAAACAGAAGCAGCACTGCAAGCCTTATCAATCTTGCCTGATACACCTTATCGTCAAGCATTGATTAATTTAACTCGGCTTGCATTACATCGAATACAGTAGATATTATTTTGCCTATGCATATAAATTTTTCAGAACATTTTTTTAAAATCCAGAAACAGCTTGAAAGCCCTCAAGCTGTTATTGACGAAAATATTCTCATTGACCTAGTCAATGCTTTACGGCCATCCGATCCCCAAGATACGGATGAAATAGAGCAAAAAATACAAGCTTTTATTGATAGTCTATTACTTACTCCTACCGCTCCAGCTCTTTTACAAACCTTTTTATTACGCCTCATTAATCAATATAAGCAAGTCAGCTTATATGCAGATAGTGGTATTTTGTCTTTAGATGGCTTCTGGAACCAGCTTGGGCAAAGACTTGGCGGTCACTTTCTGCCACTTATTGAAGATGCAAGCCAGCTAAAAATTCTGATTGGAAAAATTTTCTATTTAGAAAGTGATTCAATCTGGTTAAACAATGTCGATGACAAGGATTGGGCAACTTTGTTCGGACTTATTGGGCAAAGTAACAGTAATGTCGATGAAAAGCATGCCATTCAGCGAGAAATGATTAAGGCAATTACTGTCTTATCTTACCGTATTAGTGGTATCGGTCTTTATCCTGAATTTATTAACGCTCAACCTGAATTAACCGAATATGAATCGCCATTTTTGGTACAAAACCGTGAAATTATTGAGTTTATAGAGAAGTACAAAAAACAGGATATTTCTAGCAACGACATTGCTGTGCTTCCACCTCCTGATGCCTCTCAAGCATTTGTAATGCTAGAGCAGTGTCGAGACGTCGTTTTAAAAATACGCCGAGCGACCAAAAGAATCGGTGTAAGTTTAAGTTTGACCTATCTTTTGTCTTTACTTGAACAGTGTTTAGATCGGATTGAATTATTACTCTATCTAGTTGTAGATGATAGCGAGGGACGCTACGTTTCTTTAGGAAACTTAATTTCAGACTTAACTAAAGCACATTATAGTGAAAAAAGTGTTCGCTCGTTACTCAGCACGACCAGTGAGCTTATTGCCTTTCAAGTCACAGAGAATGCAAGCCGTACTGGCGAACACTATGTAAGTACAGACACCAAAGGCTTTTGGGGCATGTATAAAGCCGCTGCTGGTGCAGGTGTGATTATTGCCTGTATGGCCTCATTAAAAATTCTTGCTGCACGTATGACGATGGCTCCGCTCATGCAAGCCTTTACGTTCAGTATGAACTATTCACTGGGCTTTATTCTGATTCATGTATTGCACTTTACTGTTGCAACAAAACAACCCGCAATGACAGCTGCCGCACTTGCAGCCACAGTTCAGCAACGGAAAGGCTCTAAAACGGCACAAATTGCAGAATTAGCCGCACTTATTATCAATATTATTCGAACTCAGTTTATTGCTATTTTGGGTAATATCTCGATTGCAATTCCTACTGCTGCTCTTATTACCTTTGCTTGGCAGTTCTATCTTGATGAGCCTTTATTAACTCATACCAAGGCAACTTATCTATTACATAGCCTAAACCCTTTTACCTCATTAGCCGTTCCGCATGCAGCGATTGCTGGGGTGTGTTTGTTTTTATCTGGCCTAATTGCGGGCTACTTCGACAACATGGCAGTTTATAGAAAAGTAGGACCACGTTTAAAAGCACATCGACGTTTAAGAAACTTATTTGGACAAGAACGCCTGAACCGTTTTGCAGAATATATTGAACGTAATTTAGGGGCGCTCGCAGGTAATTTCTTATTTGGCGTAATGTTAGGAAGTATGGGAACAATTGGCTTTATTTTGGGCCTACCTCTAGATATTCGTCACATTGCCTTTGCGTCAGCGAACTTCATTCAAGGTTTAATGACTATTAATGGTAGTCCTGATATTGGCTTGATTATAGTTTCATTTTTAGGCGTACTCTGTATTGGTCTCACCAACTTATTTGTGAGTTTCACACTCACTATTATTGTGGCATTACGTGCACGTCGAGTTCGCTTTGAACAATGGAAGCCATTAGCTAAACTGGTCATGACCCATTTTCTTACCCGACCAAGTGACTTCTTCTGGCCACCGAAACAGCCTCTAGAATTAGAAGAAAATGCCCAAGCCAATAGCGGAAAAAAAGCGGAACATTAAATGTTTTGCTTTGTACACAAAATGTGATGTCCGTCAATTTTGTTGTGATTGTTTTTCCAAATGTTAAAAAAATTTCAAAATGAATTTACGATGATCTATCAGGCTTGAAAAAAAGTGTACTGGCAAGTACACTTTCAACGGCATTCAATAGTGAAAAACTATATGAATAAGCAAAGGTGTGTTTATGCCCTATCTATTGCTTTGTATTGGTTGCGTTTTTTTAGGATTAGGTGTTCTTGGTCTTTTTGTACCAAGTCTTCAATCTTTGGACTTGCTCACCGTTCAAACATTGAGTCACCATCGTTTAGATTATCTTAATAGTATAACCACCTTTCTTGCACGCGTAGGCGGCATGCCTTTTGTATGTTTTTTATCCTTTCTAGTATGTATATATTTAGCATGGTATAAAAAATATATTACTGTTATTTTCATTAGCTTGGGAGTTATTGGCAGTATCACCATGGGTTGGCTGCTCAAGTGGTGTGTTAACCGGCCTAGACCTCCTGAGGCATATCATATTGTTGAAAGTTACGGTGCATCGTTCCCAAGTGCACATAGTGTTTATGCATCAACACTGGCTTGTCTGGCAATGATTATGTTATGCCATAAGCACAACATTAACTCTCCTTATATTGTTTTGATCTCCTGTCTTTGGTTTGTGTGTATGGGGCTTTCAAGAATATATGCAGGAGTTCATTTCCCAACAGACGTACTCGCTGGTTGGGGCATTGGTTTTATTTGGATTGCACTGCTTTGGCTCTGGTTATTACAAACACAAAGTAGGTTAAGTAGAAAACAAATATATTTTTAGATTTTATCTAAACGAGGTGGAACAATGATGTCGGCTAAGCTTTGGGCACCAGCCCTTACTGCTTGCGCATTAGCAACAAGTATCGCGCTTGTTGGTTGTAGCAAAGGCTCCGATGAGAAACAGCAAGCTGCTGCTGCTCAGAAAATGCCGCCTGCAGAAGTAGGTGTTATTGTTGCTCAACCACAAAGTGTTGAACAAAGCGTTGAGCTTTCAGGCCGTACTTCAGCATATCAAATTTCTGAAGTTCGTCCTCAAACAAGTGGCGTGATTTTAAAACGTTTATTTGCTGAAGGAAGCTATGTTCGTGAAGGTCAGGCGCTTTATGAGCTCGACTCTAGAACGAACCGTGCAACGTTAGAAAATGCAAAAGCATCACTCCTACAACAACAGGCAAATCTAGCTTCACTACGTACCAAGTTAAATCGTTATAAACAACTTGTTTCTAGTAATGCTGTGTCTAAACAGGAATATGATGACTTACTTGGTCAAGTCAATGTTGCAGAAGCACAAGTTGCAGCAGCTAAGGCTCAAGTAACAAATGCAAATGTAGATCTTGGTTATTCTACAATTCGCTCTCCTATTTCTGGCCAATCTGGTCGTTCTTCAGTAACGGCTGGTGCTTTGGTTACTGCAAACCAGACTGACCCGTTGGTAACGATTCAACAGTTAGATCCTATCTATGTTGATATTAATCAGTCTAGTGCTGAGTTATTGCGTTTACGTCAACAACTAAGCAAAGGCAGTTTAAATAACAGTAACAACACGAAAGTAAAATTAAAGCTTGAAGATGGTTCTACCTATCCAATCGAAGGGCAACTTGCTTTCTCTGACGCTTCTGTAAACCAAGATACAGGAACAATTACATTACGTGCCGTATTCTCTAACCCGAATCATTTATTGCTTCCGGGTATGTATACCACTGCGCAAATTGTTCAGGGCGTTGTTCCAAATGCTTACCTGATTCCTCAAGCTGCCATTACTCGTTTACCTACAGGACAAGCTGTAGCGATGCTTGTTAATGCTAAAGGGGTTGTTGAGAGCCGTCCTGTTGAAACCTCTGGTGTTCAAGGACAAAACTGGATTGTGACTAACGGCTTAAAAGCCGGCGATAAAGTCATTGTTGATGGTGTTGCCAAAGTTAAAGAAGGGCAAGAAGTATCAGCAAAACCTTATCAAGCTCAACCAGCAAACTCTCAAGGTGCAGCACCAAATGCTGCGAAACCGGCTCAATCAGGTAAACCTCAAGCAGAACAGAAAGCAGCTTCAAATGCATAAGGGGTAGATTGAATGGCACAATTTTTTATTCATCGCCCCATATTTGCGTGGGTGATTGCATTAGTCATTATGTTGGCGGGTATTCTTACGCTAACAAAAATGCCTATTGCACAATATCCAACGATTGCACCACCAACCGTAACGATTGCTGCGACTTATCCTGGTGCATCGGCTGAAACAGTTGAAAATACTGTAACCCAGATCATTGAACAACAAATGAATGGTCTTGATGGCTTACGTTATATTTCATCTAACAGTGCTGGTAATGGTCAGGCATCTATTCAATTAAACTTTGAACAAGGTGTTGACCCTGATATTGCACAGGTTCAAGTTCAAAACAAATTGCAATCTGCAACTGCGCTTTTACCTGAAGATGTACAACGTCAAGGTGTAACAGTTACTAAATCTGGTGCGAGCTTCTTGCAAGTTATTGCATTCTATTCACCAGATAACAACCTGTCAGACTCTGACATTAAAGACTACGTAAACTCGTCAATTAAAGAACCGCTTAGCCGTGTTGCCGGTGTTGGTGAGGTACAGGTCTTCGGTGGCTCATACGCAATGCGTATCTGGCTTGATCCAGCTAAATTAACAAGCTACCAACTTACTCCTAGTGATATTGCAACTGCCTTACAAGCGCAGAACTCGCAAGTTGCTGTAGGTCAGTTAGGTGGTGCTCCGGCTGTACAAGGTCAAGTTCTTAACGCAACAGTAAATGCACAAAGCTTATTGCAGACTCCTGAACAGTTTAAAAATATCTTCTTAAAGAACACAGCATCAGGTGCTGAGGTTCGATTAAAAGATGTTGCTCGCGTAGAATTAGGTTCGGATAACTATCAATTTGACTCGAAGTTTAACGGTAAACCGGCAGCTGGTCTTGCAATTAAAATTGCAACAGGTGCTAACGCACTCGACACAGCCGAAGCAGTTGAACAACGTTTATCTGAACTACGTAAGAACTATCCAACAGGTCTTGCAGATAAACTGGCTTATGACACGACTCCATTTATCCGTCTTTCAATTGAAAGTGTAGTACACACATTAATTGAAGCCGTGATTTTGGTATTCATTGTCATGTTCCTATTCTTACAAAACTGGCGTGCAACGATTATTCCAACGCTTGCAGTTCCAGTAGTTGTATTAGGTACATTTGCGGTCATTAATATCTTTGGCTTCTCAATTAACACCTTAACCATGTTCGCTATGGTATTGGCAATCGGTCTTCTGGTCGACGACGCCATTGTTGTAGTCGAAAACGTTGAACGTGTGATGAGTGAAGACCATACCGATCCGGTTACCGCCACTTCTCGCTCAATGCAGCAGATTTCTGGTGCGTTAGTAGGTATTACCAGCGTATTGACAGCGGTATTCGTACCAATGGCTTTCTTTGGTGGTACAACAGGTGTAATTTACCGCCAGTTCTCGATTACCCTTGTAACTGCAATGGTACTGTCGTTAATTGTAGCGTTGACGTTCACACCGGCACTTTGTGCAACTATCTTGAAACAGCATGATCCTAATAAAGAACCAAGCAATAATATCTTTGCGCGTTTCTTTAGAAGCTTTAACAATGGTTTTGACCGCATGTCGCATAGCTACCAAAATGGTGTTAGCCGCATGCTTAAAGGCAAAATCTTCTCTGGCGTGCTCTATGCTGTTGTAGTTGCCCTTTTAGTCTTCTTGTTCCAAAAACTCCCGTCTTCATTCTTACCAGAAGAAGATCAGGGTGTGGTCATGACACTTGTACAATTACCACCAAATGCAACGCTTGACCGTACCGGTAAAGTGATTGACACCATGACTAACTTCTTTATGAATGAAAAAGATACCGTGGAATCTATTTTCACTGTTTCTGGTTTCTCATTCACAGGTGTTGGTCAAAACGCGGGTATTGGCTTCGTTAAGTTGAAAGACTGGAGCAAACGTACGACACCAGAAACTCAAATTGGTTCATTGATTCAGCGTGGTATGGCATTAAATATGATCATTAAAGATGCATCATACGTTATGCCGTTACAGCTTCCAGCAATGCCTGAACTTGGTGTAACTGCCGGATTTAACTTGCAGCTTAAAGATTCAAGTGGTCAAGGCCATGAGAAACTGATTGCAGCTCGTAACACAATTTTAGGTTTGGCATCACAAGATAAACGTCTTGTAGGTGTGCGTCCAAATGGTCAGGAAGATACTCCTCAGTATCAAATTAATGTAGATCAGGCTCAAGCTGGTGCTATGGGCGTTAGTATTGCCGAAATCAACAATACAATGCGTATTGCATGGGGTGGCTCATACATTAACGATTTCGTTGACCGTGGTCGTGTGAAAAAAGTTTATGTTCAAGGTGATGCGGGCAGCCGTATGATGCCTGAAGACTTAAACAAATGGTATGTACGTAATAACAAAGGTGAGATGGTTCCATTCTCGGCGTTTGCTACAGGCGAATGGACGTATGGTTCTCCACGTCTCGAACGTTATAACGGCGTGTCATCAGTTAACATTCAAGGTACACCTGCACCTGGCGTGAGCTCTGGTGATGCCATGAAAGCAATGGAAGAAATTATTGGTAAGTTACCATCTATGGGCTTACAAGGTTTCGACTATGAATGGACAGGCTTATCACTTGAAGAACGTGAGTCTGGTGCTCAAGCGCCGTTCTTATACGCACTTTCATTGTTAATCGTATTCCTTTGCTTGGCTGCACTATATGAAAGCTGGTCAATTCCGTTCTCGGTTTTACTTGTGGTACCACTTGGTGTCATTGGTGCAATCGTATTGACCTACTTGGGCATGATTATTAAAGGAGATCCAAATCTCTCAAATAACATTTACTTCCAGGTAGCGATTATTGCGGTTATCGGTCTTTCTGCAAAAAATGCGATCTTGATTGTTGAATTCGCAAAAGAATTGCAGGAAAAAGGTGAAGATCTACTTGATGCAACCTTACATGCTGCAAAAATGCGTTTACGTCCAATTATCATGACCACCCTTGCCTTCGGTTTCGGTGTACTTCCACTTGCACTTTCAACAGGTGCCGGTGCAGGAAGTCAGCACTCTGTAGGCTTTGGTGTACTTGGTGGCGTACTCAGCGCGACGTTCTTAGGTATCTTCTTTATCCCTGTATTCTATGTGTGGATTCGTAGTATCTTTAAGTACAAACCAAAAACCATAAACACTCAGGAGCATAAATCGTGATGCAAAAAGTATGGTCTATTTCAGGTCGTAGCATTGCGGTATCTGCACTTGCGCTTGCTTTGGCAGCTTGTCAAAGCATGCGCGGCCCAGAACCAGTCGTGAAAACCGATATACCACAAAGCTATGCATATAACAGCGCTTCTGGTACGTCTATTGCTGAACAGGGTTATAAACAGTTCTTTGCTGACCCGCGTTTGCTTGAAGTGATTGATTTGGCTCTTGCCAATAACCGTGACTTACGTACAGCAACGCTCAATATTGAACGTGCTCAACAGCAATATCAGATTACACAGAACAACCAGCTTCCAACAATCGGTGCAAGTGGTAGTGCAATTCGTCAGGTTTCTCAAAGCCGTGATCCGAATAACCCCTACTCTACTTATCAAGTAGGTTTGGGTGTAACTGCTTATGAGCTAGATTTCTGGGGTCGTGTTCGTAGCCTCAAAGATGCTGCTTTAGATAGTTATCTTGCAACACAAAGTGCTCGTGATTCGACTCAAATCAGTCTGATTAGCCAAGTTGCTCAAGCATGGTTAAATTATTCGTTTGCAACAGCAAACTTAAGACTGGCAGAGCAAACGCTTAAAGCACAGTTAGATTCTTACAATCTCAACAAAAAACGTTTTGATGTAGGTATCGACAGTGAAGTTCCATTACGTCAAGCACAGATTTCCGTAGAAACTGCGCGCAATGATGTAGCGAACTACAAAACTCAAATTGCTCAAGCACAAAACTTGTTGAACTTGCTTGTAGGCCAACCTGTTCCACAAAACTTGTTACCTACACAACCTGTAAAACGCATTGCTCAACAAAATGTGTTTACTGCCGGTTTACCAAGTGACTTGTTAAATAACCGTCCGGATGTAAAAGCTGCTGAATACAACTTAAGCGCTGCGGGTGCGAATATTGGTGCTGCAAAAGCACGTTTATTCCCAACCATTAGCTTAACGGGCTCGGCTGGTTATGCATCAACTGACTTAAGTGATCTATTTAAGTCTGGTGGTTTTGTCTGGTCAGTTGGTCCAAGCTTAGATTTACCAATCTTTGACTGGGGTACACGCCGTGCCAATGTAAAAATTTCTGAAACCGATCAGAAAATTGCATTGTCTGATTATGAAAAATCAGTTCAGTCGGCTTTCCGTGAAGTTAATGATGCACTTGCAACTCGTGCTAACATTGGTGAGCGTTTAACCGCTCAGCAACGTCTAGTAGAAGCAACTAACCGCAACTACACACTTTCTAATGCCCGCTTCCGTGCTGGTATTGATAGTTACTTGACAGTTCTTGATGCACAGCGTTCTTCATATGCAGCTGAACAAGGTTTGTTATTGCTTCAACAAGCAAACTTAAACAACCAAATCGAGTTATACAAAACTCTAGGTGGTGGTTTAAAAGCAAATACTTCAGATACAGTGGTACACCAACCATCTAGTGCTGAACTTAAAAAGCAATAAGTTTTAAATCACTTTCTTACTTATAAAAGCTCACTTCGGTGGGCTTTTTTATTGCAACTCATCTGAATATTTTTTATCTTGAAAGCTTAATAAATTTAGTTTGATAAAAAACAATGTTATTAAGTAATTTAGAAAGTGTTCCAGGCCATCAAATTTTAAAGCAGCTGGATGTCGTTTACGGAAGTACCGTCCGTAGTAAGCATGTGGGTCGCGACTTGATGGCAAGTTTAAAAAATATTGTAGGTGGTGAACTTACGGGTTATACCGAATTATTAGAAGAATCTCGCCAAGAGGCCATGCAACGTATGATTGTAAAAGCCCAGCAACTTGGTGCCAATGCAATTGTGGGTATTCGTTTTTCTACCTCAAATATTGCCCAAGGTGCTTCTGAGTTATTCGTATATGGCACAGCAGTGGTTGTGCAGCCTCAAGCACCTCATCTGCCCGATCCATTTAATGCATAGGTAGAAAATGGACAATCTTATTTTTCAGCTTGTTATTTTTCTCATTCTTTTCAGTATTGGTTGGGCTTTTGGCCGCCATATTGAACGAAAACATTTAAATGAGCTTCTAGAAAAAGAGCAACAATTTGCCCATATCAGAATTGATACCAATCGTTTTGCCACAAGCGACCAGTTGGGACATTTTATTAGCAGTAATGTGGTTATTTCGCATGACTACTTTAAATATGTACTGGCCTCTATAAAAAATATTTTAGGTGGCCGGCTGACCAGTTATGAAAGTATTGTTGAACGTGCTCGCCGCGAGGCTATCGTACGACTAAAACAACAAGCTCAAAGTGTCGGTGCCAATCACATTATGGGAGTTCGGCTGAGTACAACCGAACTGGGTATGCAAGGTGGAATGGTAGAGGTATTTGCCTACGGAACAGCAGTCAAAGATTAACACTGCCCCATAGCAGAAAAATGTATACGCGGATTGCCAATATTTTTGGTTAAGTGTTGGCAAATTCCGGTAATTTTCCATATGCCCTGTTGTTTTGCCAAAGTAAAATAATAGCGACCAAAAGAATGAAAATAATCATTTTCCGAAAAACGATAAATTTGATAATTACATTCTAACCATGCTTGGTCTTGTTCAATCCGAATAAGAGGATTGCTTAAATTGTGCTGTAGCCGCAAATGTGACAAAGCTTGTTGCCGTGAACCTTTATATTCATGACAAGACACCACGCATAAAGGCTCCCCTCTAAACTGCAAATAGTCCACCTCAAGTTGATCGGCCAACAACTCATCAAACGCATCCCAATTTTTCTGGTCAAAAACCAATTGAAAACGCGTAATGACCTCTAAAATACGATGGTAGTCTTGATCCATTGTGAACCTTCTATGCGGGTTTTTCCATCAATTTAGCACGGCGAAATCTTTTTTTTATTTCACTTTTGTTTTCCGGATCATTTTATAAAGTAGTTTCGGTGACATACGGGAAACCATCACGCCTAATTTTTCTTTAGTACCACCCACTACAATATATTCCTGTCCTTGCATTAATGCCTTAACTGACTGTTCTGCAAAAACATCGGCTTCTAGTCCATTTTCGATTGCTTCGTCTTGGTGGCCTTGAGGTTGCCCTGCACCATTTAGTGCATTAAACGAAACATTAGTTTTTACAAAGCCCGGGAAAATAACCGAAACTTCAACACCCTGATCGGCAACCTCAGCACGTAAACTGTTGGCCCACATATGAATAGCAGCTTTAGCAGCCGAATAACTCGCACGGTACTGCGTACCTAAAAGCCCTGCCACGCTAGAGACAAATACAACTCGGCCAGACTTTTGTTTAAGCATGGTCGGTAACACAGTTTTGGTTAATGCGACTTGTGAGAAATAATCGACTTCCATAATGGCCCGTTCTGTTGCCATTGTGGTGTCTTGAATCAAAGCACGTTGACTTAAACCCGCATTATTAATAAGCCAGTCAATTCGTCCTTTTGCTTTTAAAATCTGCTCATAAGCCTCTTGAACTTGCTCTTGATTGGTAATGTCTGCAACTACCGACAAGTGCTGATCCGGATGGAGTAAACCAACGCGAACTTCTTCTAACTCTTCAAAGCGACGCGAAGTTAAAATCACTTGAGCACCTTGCAAAGCAAACTCACCAGCTAAAGCTTTACCTAAACCGGAAGATGCTCCCGTAATCCACACCACTTTATTTTGCAAAGTATCAAGTTTGGCCATTTTAACTTCCTATTATCTTTTTAAATTATGCTGCTTGATGCATGAAGGCCAAAAAGTGGTTGATATAGTGAGTTGCGGTCGTTTGATCAACCTGCGTCCCCAATTTTTCCAAACGTTTATAGCCCAAATGCGTTGTCATATTAATGACCCCATTTAGGGTTTTATCGACAACTAAATTAAATTTTAAACGTTTTTTAGGTTCACGTACTAGGCTTGTTACACCTAAATCCACAATTTGAATTAAGGTCTGAAAAGCTTTTTCTACGCTTTGCATATTGCCCTCACGTATTTGTTCCGTCAGTGTTTGGGCCTGTTGTACAAGTTGAGGGGTGATCGGGTATGTAATATAAACATCTTGCTCACGTTCTTTCATGAGTGAGGTCATATAATCAACTAAAGGTAATAGTCGTTCATTACCGAAAAAAGAGACTGACCAAGGCATATATTTTCGGAAAGTATCTAAAATTTGCTGAAGAACTTTCTCGGACTCATACCGCTGTTTTTGAGTCATAGTAGAGTTGTCTTGCTCATCCTTTAACAATACAGAGAAAACTTGCTCAATAATTTCACAAGACAAATCGGAAAGAACATCCCCCAATACTTTCGACTGGCTTTCTCTTACCCCAGCATGTAATTTCTCTCGAATTGAAGCAAATTGGGTATAGGTTGAATCGGAAATCTTTAAAAAAACTTTGTAGCTCATGTGTCGCATCCCTTTTCAATTCTTTTGTAATTTTTCTGCCGTGCCGCTACACGATTAAATTGTGATCCATGCTTCATAAATCTACCGTTTTTTGAAAAAAATACAAAACCGTTTATCTATTTTCAGCACATTAATTTCGAGGCAATTTTTTGCTACAATAGATGCAATTTTTTATGCATATTCGATCTAAGCTACTATGACTGACGCTCAAACCGCTCAAAATATTGCCACCACCTACGATCCAACCGAGATCGAAAAGAAGTGGTACAAAACGTGGGAAGAACAAGGTTACTTCAAACCTTCTGGTCACGGTGAATCATTCTGTATCATGATTCCACCACCAAACGTCACTGGTAGTTTGCACATGGGCCATGGCTTTAACAATGCCATTATGGATGCCCTCACCCGTTATAACCGTATGATGGGTAAAAACACTTTGTGGCAACCGGGTACCGACCATGCTGGTATTGCAACTCAAATGGTTGTTGAGCGTCAACTTGGCTTACAAGGTATCACTCGTCACGACTTAGGCCGTGAAAAGTTCATCGAAAAAGTTTGGGAATGGAAAGAACAATCTGGCGGCACAATTACCAAACAAATTCGTCGCTTAGGTTCGTCTGTAGACTGGTCACGTGAACGCTTCACGATGGATGAAGGTTTATCAAACGCCGTTAAAGAAGTATTCGTTCGTTTACACGAAGACGGTTTAATTTACCGTGGTAAGCGCCTTGTAAACTGGGACCCTAAACTTCAAACTGCTCTTTCTGACCTTGAAGTAGAAAGCAAAGAAGAAAAAGGCTCACTTTGGCACTTTAAATATTTCTTTGAAGATAAATCAGTTAAAACTCAAGATGGCAAAGACTATCTCGTAGTTGCAACGACTCGTCCTGAAACTTTACTTGGTGATACTGCTGTGGCTGTTCACCCTGAAGATGAGCGTTATGCGCATCTTGTTGGTAAAAATATTGTATTGCCAATTACTGGTCGTTTAATTCCAATCGTTGCTGACGACTACGTTGAAAAAGACTTCGGTACTGGCTGTGTAAAAATCACCCCTGCTCATGACTTTAACGACTATGAGTTAGGTAAACGCAATAGCTTGCCAATCATCAATATCTTCAACAAAAACGCCGAAGTTTTAGGTGAGTTTGAATATATTGCTAAAGCTGGCGAACAAATTTCTAAAACTATTACTGCCCCTGCAGATTATGCTGGTTTAGAGCGCTTCGAAGCACGTAAAAAACTAGTTGCTCAAGCGGAAGCTGAAGGCTGGTTAGACCAAATCCAACCGTATGACTTAAAAGCGCCACGCGGTGACCGTTCAGGCGTGATTATTGAGCCATTATTAACTGACCAATGGTACGTAAAAATTGCGCCTCTTGCAGAGCCTGCAATTGAAGCGGTTCAAGATGGTCGTATTAAGTTTGTTCCAGAGCAGTACAGCAACATGTACATGGCATGGATGCGTGACATTCAAGACTGGTGTATTTCACGTCAGCTTTGGTGGGGTCACCGTATTCCAGCTTGGTACGATGCTGATGGCAACATCTATGTTGGCCGTAGCGAAGAAGAAGTTCGCGCGAAAAATAACATCGCGGCTGATATTGAGCTTAAACAAGACGAAGACGTACTTGATACATGGTTCTCATCTGCACTTTGGACATTCTCAACCTTAGGTTGGCCAGAACAAACGCCTGAACTCAAAACTTTCCACCCGACTGATGTGTTGGTGACTGGTTTTGACATTATCTTCTTCTGGGTTGCCCGCATGATCATGATGACCATGCACTTCATGAAAAATGAAGATGGTTCATCTCAAATTCCATTTAAGACGGTTTACGTTCACGGCTTGGTACGTGATGGTGAAGGTCAAAAAATGTCGAAGTCTAAAGGTAACGTTCTTGACCCATTAGACTTGATTGACGGTATTGATTTAGAAAGCTTAGTTGCAAAACGTACGACTGGCCTCATGAATCCGAAAGATGCTGCGAAGATTGAAAAATCAACGCGCAAAGAGTTCCCAGAAGGCATTAATGCTTACGGTACTGACGCAGTTCGTTTCACGTTCTGTGCCCTTGCAAACACTGGTCGTGACATCAAGTTCGACTTAAAACGTGTTGAAGGTTACCGTAACTTCTGTAACAAAATCTGGAATGCAACACGTTTCGTTCTGATGAATGTTGAAGGCCAAACTGTTGGTCAACAAGCCCGTCCTGATCTTTGGGAACTTCCAGAACAATGGATTATCAGCCGTCTGCAAAAAGCTGAAGCTGCTGTACACCAAGCGTTTGCAACTTACCGTTTAGACCTTGCTGCTCAAGCGATTTATGACTTTATCTGGAATGAATACTGCGACTGGTACGTTGAGTTAACTAAACCAGTTCTAAACGATGCAGAAGTTTCAGAAGAGCGTAAAGCTGAAGTACGCCGTGTATTACTTGCTGTGATGGAAGCCTCTTTACGTTTGGCTCATCCATTAATGCCATATTTGACAGAAGAAATCTGGCAAACACTTGCACCAATGCTTGGTCAAGGCGGCCCAACAATTATGACTGCCCAATACCCTATTCCTGAGCAAGCAAAAATCAACGAACAAGCTGAAGCAGATATGCAATGGCTTCAAGGTTTGATTGGTGCGGTACGTAACATTCGCGGTGAAATGGGCTTAGGTAATGCGCGCTTGTTGCCAGTATTACTTCAAAACACTTCTGACGCTGAACGTGAACAAATCATTCGTATTGAAGCATTGTTCAAAGCATTGGCTAAAGTTGAAAGCATTGAGTTCTTGAATAAAGATCAAGAACCACCTTTATCTTGCTCTAGCGTTGTTAGCCATGCATCAGTATTTGTACCAATGAAAGGCTTAATTGACCCTAAAGCTGAGCTTGCTCGTTTGCAAAAAGACTTGGATAAAATCCAAAAGCAACACGACCAAATCGCGGGCAAACTTGCAAATGAAGGCTTTGTTTCTAAAGCACCAGCAGCGGTTGTTGAAGGTGAAAAAGCGAAGCTTGCTGAGTTTGCTGCTCAGTTAGAGAAAGTTAAAGCGAATATGGAGCAAATTGCTGCGCTTTAATCTTTAAAGTTCACAATTTAATTGTAATATAAAGGGCTGATTATTCAGCCCTTTATTTTTCATAGTTTAATAATCTTGAATAACTTCTAAATAGATTTGGTCGTACTCAGTATCGTAAAAAAAATCACATCCTACATATTCGGTTACCATTTCGGATAAAAATCTAGAAGCTAAGTCATGCTCAGCAACATATTCATCCTCAAAATAATAACATTTATAACAATCTGCCCATTCTTGAATATCACCGTTCGCATCTAATAAATCATTAGCTTTAAGTCCTTCAAGATCTAAATATTCTGATTCATCTTCCTCATTAAAATATTCAAAAAATACAGGTGAGTTTATAATTTTTTGCTCTAATTCAGATAACCTACCTTCTATTTTAAAATCATCGACCATCTGAAAAACCGAGCGTACAAACTTCCCATACTGAAAAAATGAATATCCATATGTACCACCACTATCATAAGCAGCAAAAAATAATACCCATTCTGTTAAATTACTTTCTTTAAATCGCTTTGCCCATAATGAGTGATCATCCATTGCAGAAAATAAAAAATCTGCATGATAAATTATCAATACATTATTAAAAATCTTTAAACTTATACAATTATCATATCGCGTATCAAAATCCGTTCGCTCACTCAAACTAACAACATTAATAGTTCTATTCTTCCAACCTGAAACTAACTCTATTGCATTTTCCATTGTCCCATTAAATGGTACAGCTAAACCACCAGCACTTATTCCCATAAAAAGTCTCTTTAAAATTTTATTCAATTCTAAGTTCAATCAACACTCTTAAACAATCAAAGCACGAACAGAGTTTGGGGATAGAATATGTTATGTTCCCTTTCTTTTTAGAAGAAGATTTTAGGGAGAGGTTATAGAACCCCATGTCCCAACAACATCTCTACCCCACTCTCTTTTTTCATATGCTTTAAGCGTTCCTTTTCCCACTTCACCTGCTGCTTTAACTCAGCACAGTCACCATCTACAGCTTTATAGACATCACTAATATGTACATGCTCTGCTTTTACATTTTTGGCTAACTGAAAAGAATCCAAAATCTCAGTAATTTGGCTTTCAAGCTGCTGACTTTGTGCATCCAAAGCAAGTTTATAAAATCGCAACTGCTCGGCAGATAATTCTTTAGCGCCTAGCCCTTTATTCTGTTCAAGCTGTAACTGGAGTTTGAGTAAGTAAAACAAATCCTGCTTTTCGTAGGCCTGACTTGCTTGTTGGAACAACTCAGTTTTTTCTTCTTTTTTGGTTTCATCTTGCTCACGGTCTGGGTGAATCATCGCGGCAATTTTTAAATAGACTGTTTTAAGTGACTGCGCTGCCATTTGCTCGGCTTGTTCACGTTTCTGTTGCTGTCTTTGCTGTTTAGCTTGTTCTCGCGCTTGTTGTTGCTCAGCCGCATACCGTTCAAAGTCTTCTTCTAACCCTGCAATCTGCTCAGCACTTTCATCGTATTCAGATTTGATTGGATGAGCTTTTTTATTTTTTTTTACAGACTCCCCCGCATGTTGCTGATAAAAGGTATCAATCTGCTTTACTAACTCCAACTGTTCAGCAGATAGCATTTTGGAGCGTTTCAACATTTGCGCAAGCTGGGCATTTTTTTCATCGAGTTGTTGCATGTCTGCTTTGGAAAACTCATGGCTATGTAACATATTCCAAAGTTGCTCTAACTGTTGAAATAGCACCGCATGCAAATCGCTATACACAGGCATCAGTTTTTGTCGTATGTGCTGTTGAATCTCAGCTTGTGCATTTTGCCAAGCGCTCAGGCTAACTTTTTGCTGTTCTATTTTATCAATCAGGTGATTCAGTTTTTTCTGCTGTGCAGATGGTTCAGACCTTTGCTGCAAGCTCACTTTGAGATCAAAGGGCATACTCATTGAACCGTACCGGGTTTGTCGGAGACTTTTTATTTAAGTTAGGCCACCTGACCTAACGGGTTAATCTTATCATAGTACATTGCTTCAAACTCAAAAGGCGATACATAACCCAGTGCACTGTGTACA
>NZ_JANJEP010000015.1:0-55301 GCF_044778325.1 Acinetobacter sp. BD54
GGTTTTTTCCTTGCAATGAGCTTGGCGAACTTTAATTTCAGTAAGACTCATGGAATTTAAATGAAACCTAATAAGTGGTTGATTGGATCAATTATATCAAAATAGAACGCTTTATATATGATGCGTACACTACGCATCATATATATTTGTAATATATTGTTTTATATATTTAATATTTTAAGTATTTGTATTTTAGTAACCATTATAAGTACCACCTCTTCTTTAAGTTCCCAACAACTCACTTTTTCTGTCATCAATGTTAAATAAGTCTTGTGCTTTAAATTCTTAGATGACCTCCTCTACCCTTTATTATCATTTTTATAAAAGTAACTATATGTACTCATTAAAATTTGTAGAGCTCAAAAACAAAAAAGACCGCTATATAGCAGTCTTTTAACTTAATTAAATAATAATTAATTCATTTTCATCATAAGTGCATAAGCATCACGTTTGTTTTGACGCAATGATTCTATCTCGGACTTCGTCAGCTGTTTTACGAGAGTTGAGGATATACTTTGCTTCCCACTCTGTGAGCCTTTCGAAATCGTACCCGTAAATCGATTTCCACCATGCTTCAAGATTACCATATACATCCCTCAATTGCTGAAGAGTTTCTTTACTTAGAGCTAATTGTGATGAGTATTGTTTACCCGTCAGTGCATATGCTCCAATAACTTTATTCGTCCCAGTTGTTTCAATATGACCTTTTAATGCTGCAAAAGTACCACCTTGGGTCTGGGTATCATCAACAATAATAACACATTTATCATTGTTTATTGTCCCATCAAATGCTGGTGGGTTGGCTAATCTATGCCACCCATCACCGCCAGTTCTTGATACTTTTATAGCTTGAACTATATTCGTATCAACTTCAAGCCCAAGTTTCTTTGCTATAACTGCTGAAGTAGCTAAAGGAATCATATTACGACCGACTGCTTCCTCAGCATGTACAGGTACTATAATAGTTTCCCGACCATCGATAATTCTTTCTAGTTCAGCAATCGCCTCATCCGAAACTAAATCTTTAGCTAAAATATACGCACTTTCAACATCCCCTGCTTTAGCAGCTTCATACATGTAATGAGAGGTTGCATCTCCAAGACCACGGTCAATAACCGTTTTAGGAAACATATTCCAATCTGTGCGATATAACTTCATATTTTTAAATAAGTTTTAATGATGGCTAGCATTAAATTTTACACTAAATTTACCGCTAGCATCTCTTGGATATTATTTTTCGTATCAGGCAGCACTCTCAAAAGCCGTTTGTTTGGACAGTCCCCATGATCATACACGAGGCAGCTTCAAATACTTATGGGCCCATCCTATCCAGTTGTATCTTCTTGCATCACATGAATATTGTATACTCATTTTGACTACTTGAAAATTATGGAACAACGTCAATAAAAACAATAACTCTAGAGTCTTTAGTCGACATTCCTAAAAAGGTAAATTCAACATTTCTTTCCATATCATTTCTTTGTGTCTCTGGATGAACAAAAGAAACATAGCTTATTTCAAAGAATCGGGCTAGGGTTTTTATGCCAATGATTTTGTTCTCTTCATTAGCAATTAAAACATCTAATTCCAGATCAAACTCTTCTAATTATTTAATTAAATCTTTAACTTTCATTTTACTATCAACCTCTATGAATTATTTAAAAAATTAGCACAATGAAACTTGTGAAAAAAATGGATTTGAACAAAATTTTTTAGCAAAAAAAGCATAGCAACCAGAAAAATCTTTCCAGCAATCAACAAAAATATCCCCGTGTGCTTCCAGTTTACAACATTTTGACTACCACACTGCCCACAGTAGTAATAATAGCCTTTGATACGGCCACCGCATTCAGGACAATTTTTATGATTAATGAATAAGTTACTCAACGTCTCTTCTCCAAAATTCTTATTATCAAGTTGTAAGTGAAGATAGCACACATTTATAAAAATGTCTTTTTTAAAACATCAAAAGATGTTATAAAAAAGACATTCGCTACTTTAGGATAACTTTTAAGATGAATTTAAATCTCCTTGATGAAGAATCAATCCAACCTTCTGAACCCACGCCATGTGATTTTTTCAAAGGTGAAAATGCTATCAAAAAAGCTAAACAGTTAGGATTACCTGATCTCGAGTTAGTCAGAAACGCAATTATGATCGGTGATGCTGACTATAGAACAAATACTCACTATAACCGTGCACGCTTTATTGCACGATGGGGAAAAATTGGAGAACAGATTGCTTTACTGCTTCGACAATCTGATCCTGCTTGGATATTCCACAATGACAGCCAGCCAAGAATTGAGAATACAGTAAAGAAAATACAAATTATCTTTATGAGCGGGAATATTGCATTGGGGTTAGCTGATCAAGTTGTATCAGCACACTGTGAAAAAGGATTAATGACATTAAATAATATTAAGGAGAATCAGTCTGCTTATGATGATGAGACAAAATTGAGAACATGGATTTTATACTTTCCTTCAGCATCACATCCAGCCTATAAAGACATTGATATCCCAAATATTCCTTTTGAATTTGCATACCCAACTAGCTTCGTACAGGACTTAAAAGCAAAAAAAATTTCAATTTTACCAAGTGACCATACTTGCAGAATTGCATTTGAAATAGATAATACAGTTCCTGTAAAAACTGATCCTAAGCCAGTATTGGAACCATCTAATGAAATTAAACCAGATGATTTTGATATTCAGCTTGTAGTTTAATCTGAGGTTAATGTGTTTAATAAAGATCGTTTACGTATTGCTAAAGAATTACGAGGACTTAGCAATACCGATTTCGCAGAAAAATTGAGTTGCTCTATCTCTAAGGTAAAGCAACTTTTAGACGTGGATAAAGAAATCAATGAAAATGATCAAGATGATATATGCCGTGTATTAAATTTACCCAAGTCATTCTTTGCAGGTAATGACACACAACCACATGAAACAGACCAAATCTTCTATAGATCGGTTGCTCGTATTAAAGCACAGCATAGAAAAGCTAATGAGGCATATACTCTTTTAGCAATAAATATTAACAAGTACTTAAATCAGAAAGTAAAGTTACCTACTTTTCACCGTCCTGATTTAGATATTACTGAGTTTTTGGGTGAATCTAAGTATGCCGATCACCTAGCGTCAGAGTTGAGAGGTTTATGGGCTTTAGGTAATCAACCGATTAATAACATTGTTTCGTTGTGTGAGCTAAAGGGAATCCGTGTCTTTAGATTACCGACTGAAATTCGAGAAATTGATGCACTATCTTTTTTTGATGATGAAAGTGGTAGCCCTTTCATATTTCTAAATACATTTAAGTCTGCCGAAAGAGCCCGCTTCGATTGTGCACACGAACTTGGTCATATCGTTATGCATACGCATAACAAAAAAATTCGTGTCGAGAAAGATAATCGTGTTCTCGAAACTGAAGCGGATCAATTTTCATCTGAATTTTTAATGCCAACAGATGCATTTCTTTCTACTGCTCCACGCTATTTTTCACTAGAAAATATGATTGAGTATAAAAAGATTTGGCGAACATCCCTGAAGGCTATTAACTATAAAGCTCACAAGCTGGGATTAGTTAGTGATTGGGTTAATCGTAGTAACTCTATAAAGATCAATTCGTTGGGCTACAACATTAATGAACCTGAAGAAACTCATCGAGATGAGAGTTTGATGTTGCCCAAAATTATCTCTGTTTTAGCCTCACAACCATCTTTTGATAAAAATAAAATGCTTGATGAAATTGGAATCTCTGAAGAAGATTTTAATCAATTAACATTTGATGCTTTAGCTAAAGTTGAGCCCCCGAAGAAAAAACATAAGTTATATATTGTCGAGTAATACAAACCTTCCTTAAAAATAATGCGCCTTACGGCGCACTATTTATGCAAAATCCTGATTAATTTTTTTATGACTTCACGCCCAACGTAGTTTTGCATCCCATAAGTCATACTTTAACTGAAAATGTAACTTGCCCCATCATGACTTTTTTCATATAGCCTACTTGAACTGACACCATAAATCCCATGTGTTCCATAAAGCATCGTATACAATTTCAGATAAATTCTTTAGTTATGTGATCAGGCTATGTGCTCAAATTACCTATTTCCAAATAAAAGAAATTTGACACTCTTAGGTGTCGATACAAGCCAGTTTGATCTTGAGCTTAAGGATCATGTATTCCCTTCCTATCATGCTCCAATCATTCTGAACGGCTCAGATCACTTAGAGCTTGATATTGCAAAGTTTGGATTACTACCGAGCTGGGCGAAAGAATTGAAGTTCAGCAGTCATACTTATAACGCCAGAACTGAGTCTGTAGCAGATAAGCCTAGCTTTCGACATGCTTGGAAGTACAGCAAGTTCTGCCTAGTCCCAGTACAAGAATTTTATGAGCCGAAATACATCAATGGCAAGCCACACTGGTACACCATCAAGCGTAAAGATGATCAGCCTTTTACTGTTGCAGGGATCTATGATGATGCAGTGATTAATGGCAATAAGGTACGTTCCTTTTCAATGTTGACCATCAATTCGGACCATCACCCTTTTATGAAACAATTCCATGCACCGAAGGATGAGAAGCGATCCATTATCGTTATTCCAGAACAGTACAGAAAAGACTGGCTAACAGCCGATCATGAACATGCGCATGAATATTTCTTTCAAATGCCCGATGAATTCGTCACATTTCCACGCGATGAGCAGAAACAAAACGTCTTATTCTGACGCATCCTTGTTTATCCACAACTTTTTAAATTTGAATTTTAAACGCTGTTAGTAATATCCTATTTAAACAAATTCTACTTCCAAACACGCCTCGTAGCGTAGGAGTATCTCATGTCTAAGAAGTTGCCTATTTACTTCTCTGACGACGCATGGTCATCTTTACAAGAGCTCATGGGTCCAGAGGGTAAACCAAGTCCTACCATCAACACCGTGCTTGAACAAATCGCTGTTCAAAATGAGCTTGTTGAAAAATTAGGGCTTACTGCTGTCCTACCCAAATCCAAAGTATCTATTCCCGTCTCTTTAGAGCGTATTCCTGCAGGTCCGGCCTTCAGCACCAAGGATGAGCAAGACAAAGCACTCGATCTGAATGAGTTCCTGATTCACAACCCTATTTCTACTTTTATTGCCTATGTAGACAGTGAATCCATGCTCGATGCTGGCCTAGAGATTAATGATCCAATCATTATTGATCGCAGTATTGAAGCCAAGCATTACGATATCGTGGTTGCCCTGATTGATGACAATGCCTCGACCATTAAGCGGCTGATGATCACCAATAAGATGTCCAAGTCTGAAATCAAAGAAATATTTGGAGATGAAGATTATCCGCTTCCAGAACTTTGGTTGAAGGCTGAAAATTCGAATTACAATCACATCATTCCTGATGATAGTCAGACCATATCAATCTGGGGTGTGGTGACTTTTAATTTAAAGCGTATTTATCACCGCTCATAAAAAGAAGAATAACCATGCAAAGTGAAAATGAAATATTCGCGTTAGTCGACGTGAATAATTGCTACGTCTCGTGTGAGCGTGTGTTTAATCCTGCCTTGAATGATCGCCCAACCATTGTGCTCAGCAACAATGACGGCTGTGCCGTGGCCAGAAGCCAGGAAGCGAAAGACTTAGGCATCAAGATGGGTGTTCCTGTATTCCAAATTAAAGAGCTGATCAAACAACATAACATTCAGGTGCTATCCAGTAATTTCTCCTTATATGGCGAAATGTCCAAGCGCTTTATGGAGCTGCTTGGGGACTATGTTGCACCAGGAGATCAAGAGGTCTATTCCATTGATGAATGCTTTCTGAAGCTCACAGCTTACGAGCATCTATTTGACCTGACTGTATATGCTCAAGACATGAGGGCTAAGGCTTGGCGTTGGTTAGGCCTACCCTGCTGTATTGGAATTGGTCGCTCTAAAACCGAAGCCAAGATTGTCAATCATCTCGCCAAGAAAAACAAGTTCTTCAATGGGGTCTGTAATCTGGCCCATATGGACCCATGCTCTACAGAAACGCTACTCGCGCAGGTTGATGTGTCTGAGGTTTGGGGCGTAGGCAGACAGAACTGTAAGAAGCTCAATACTATGGGTGTTCAATCTGTGCTGGATCTGATCAATGCCAATCCTAAAGAAATCAAAAAGCAGTTTAGTATCGTGATGGAAAAGACGGTGCTTGAGCTACAGGGCCTTTCTTGTATTGACCTTAGTGATGATACTGTAGCGAAGAAGCAAATCATCAGCAGCCGTTCATATGGCAACCCAGTGTATGAAATGGATGACATTAAAGCTTCGGTTCGGCTTTATGTGGCCAGAGCCGTGAAACGAATGCGGGAAGATGGCTCAATCTGCAAGATGATCGGCGTGTATATCCAAACCGGTCGCTTTGATAAGACAGAGCGCTACTCGCCTTACATCGTCGTTCAAATGCATGAGCATACGGATGATCTACTGCTCATCACCAAGGCCGCGATGAAAGGCATCGATCAGATATTTAAGAAAGGCTTTAAGTATAAAAAGGCGGGAATCGTGCTGCTCGAAATTACAGATCAATCCAAGTTTGTGCCCGATCTATTCACGGACTATTCACATAAGCAAGAGCGAGAAAGGCTTTCAGATGCCATCGAAGCCATCAGTGAACGGTTTGGGAAGAATCTCGTCACGCTAGGCATTGCCAACAATAAAGAAGCCACATGGCACATGAATCAAAACCTTAGATCACCTTCGTATTTAACCAAATGGTCTGACTTACCAAGAGTAGGATAAAAACATGCACTTATTTAAATTAACTGACGAACAACTCGCACAAATTCTTATCCCGAAACGATTTGTACCACCTACTCCACCTGAACATGAAGGCAAGAATATGGTCTATGTATTTGATAGTGAGGATAAGTTTGAACTGACTTATGATGAGCTGGTGGAAATCATTAGCAAAGCTAGAATGGCTGGTCCGAAGTTGATACCTGTCTTAGGCACCGTGAATTAAATTGTGCAGTGTTCGCACGCCACTTGAAACATAACTTGATTGGAAATGAATTTGGGCTGAGAAAAATTCAGTTCAAATTTAACCTGACGGGCACACTAAAAAATGGGTAATTGTCAGATCGAGTTTGGACTACAACACTTTAGCTCATCGATTTACCAAAGTGCTAATCTTTACACTATTGTCTAAAATCCAGTGACCAAATTGTGATGCTAAAGCTTTTAAATTCCCTTTATTATGAATCAAAGTTAGTATGATGCTTTTCATAAAGACAGTGTACTTATAACCAGAGAGATTTTTAAACAATTCCCCCTTTTCAGTTTGCTTAGGCTATTTGATCCAGAGTTCATCTTTTTGCATCATTTTTAACATTAAATTAAATATAACCAGCGGAGTAACATTTTTTTTGTTAGAGCCGACAACTCTTTGAAAACTAAATTTAACGGTTCGCTCAGGAGCATCCAAATTAACTGGGTAGTTTTGTTTTTCTAAATACAGATGATCTCCTAACATTGGCTCTATACCAGTAATAAAATTAACAATTTGTTGCTCATCACCTTTCATTCGGCATTGAAAATGTAGAAAATTCTTACGCAGTTTTCCAAATAATAATAATATTTTAAGCGCCTTAACCATGTTCTTTTCTTTCAGTGCATCTTGCTGCCTATCATCTTTATAATGAAAATCAAGGAGAGGAATTATTTCATCTGGACGAGTCAGTTTTTTAGCCTTTTCGTAAAGTTCATCAAACCAACTCTCTTCTAAATTCTTACTATAAACATAATTCGTTTTTAAATTAAATTTTTGGCGATCCATCCATTTAGTGCTCATCCATTGACATCGTTGCATCCATTCTTGAGCTTGGGTATCTTCGCTTAAACGACCTTCTCTAAAACTTATCAAACGTTGAAAAGGTGTCAGAGTACTCTTCTCTATACTAAACTTCTTTTCTTGTCGGCCAGCCATCGTAACTGGCTGTGTTTGCTGATAAGAATTAAACCATTTCTGCTGCTGAGTATAACGATTTAGGTTTATGTAGTCTGTACTTGACTTCACTGGACTAAAACACTGTTCTAATACTTTTTTTGAAATGATACACGGCGAATTATAAATTCGATCGACTGCTAATAAATCCAAAACATGAAGGTAATTTGAAGCCGTTTGCTCAATACTGCTATGCCCCATCCAAGAGGCGAGCACCTGCCATTTATGTTGAATAATCTCTTCTTGAGCACGTGCTTTCATACCAAACAATAAATCCCTCATCTTTTTTGCTTTTACCCAAGGACAATCTGTGTAGGTCTTGATCATTTCTTTTGAACCGAGCAAAGTTATTGCTAGATAGTTAGCAGCACTGTGGCGTAATGTATGAAAACTAAAGCCATGATGCATACCTAATATTTGACTAAACAAATCTACTGTAATTTTGCTGATACATTGATCAGTTAATACACGATGATTCACACTAAAAAGTAGATCATCCTGCTGATTAACCAAATATTGCTCATAACGATGTTGTATGTAACGTTGTACTACTAAAAACTCATGTTCTGACAATGCAATTTTCAATGGTATTTGACGATTCGCACTTCGCGTTTTCAGACGGCGATATGAATTGTCTTGGATATGAAGCGTGATATTATTAAAAACTGTATTTTCTTTTTCTTTATAAAGTAGCTCTGGGCAAATAATATCTTGTATTTTAAGACAACGAACTTCATTTAATCGAAGTCCAGTTCTATAACTTAGTAAATACATCAGCTTTAAACAACTCAGATGATCGACCCACTCTGATGCCGTTGGCTCTTGACTTAAATTTTCTAGTTTTTCCAATAATTTGCCAAATAGCAAAGGACTCACTAGCCGTGCATTGCAAATTTGTAAATGCTTAAAACTTGAATTCTGTAACACCAATACCCCTGGAGCATCATAATTCTCTATACAGAATTGATGAAAATCTTTTAGGCGACCAAAACGGTATTCTGCGCTTTGGTGCATCTTACGAGAGGTTTTTCCTTTCACCGAATCTCGTTGAACTGCTTTTTCATCACGTTCACTGCTGTATTTCAATAGCTGCCGATATAAATCCTCATAGTCATCTATGGATTGTTGCTTTAAATCTAATTTATTGAGCCAAATCTCAAATATAAATTCTTTGCCAAACGATCCTAAGTAGCTTTCAATAGTTGATAATTGAAGCCCTCGTTTTTTTAAATGCATTAACCAGTGAATTAAGCGTAGTTGAGCATCAATTAAAGACTTTTCCTCCGTATTAGCATCAACTATCTTCTCCTCTAACACCCTTCTAGTTTCTTGCCAAAAACGTAGCGTGCGTTCATCTTTATTCCTCTTTTTATCTAAACGCTCAACTTTTTGACCTTTACGTTTCTTTTGACCAAACAACATCAACTCATACGGAATCGTTTGTAATTTGCTTTGAACAGTCGGAACTTCAGGAAGTAACTGCTCTTGTTCAAAATGAATAGGGCGATTATCTGGTTCTGTGACTTGATTGTAATCATTATTCCACAGCAATCTAAATTCGGATGGCCTTAAAGCAACAGTATTAATCTCTTGCTGAAGCACATTACTCAAAAATATATCTATGCTGAGGTTTGGATTAAATTCGAGTACCATTTGCACATCATTAAATGCACGAAATCCACGGCGTTTAATTTGATATTGCAGATCCCCAAGACTTTTTTTCCTGCCTATCTTACTCAAGCTTTCTAAAATACAATCTTCAACTGAATGTTGCAGACAAAATTCTTTCTGAGTAGCTTTCAACTTTTTTAAATATTGCAAAATGAACTGCGCATATGGGTTAAAAAAAACATGTTTCCATTGGTACAACTTTCCCTGTTCTACATCGTTGCCATATTGAGAGTTTTCAACACGATAATGTAGTAACAATGGATTAGTGATTTTTTTGTAGTCCGAATGGTATAACCGAAAACAATTCAGATCTGTACCAAGCTCAATGGCCTCCTGCAATTGCTTCTGAATAGCAATCAAATGCTGTTCATCTGCACAGCCTGAAATATATATAAAACTTAAGCATAAATTTCCCCATAAGTACTTTGGTTCATTCCAATATTCAAATGAATCTTGCCAATACTGCCTTAATTCCTTAAGTACATGGATATGTAGATGCCCCTGTTCTAACCGTGACTCTGTACTCTCAATTTTTCTAGGCAGTACGATCCGTTTAGTATGTGGATTTAGCTTAATTCTGTATGATTTTTTATCTACATTCTGGTTGAATTGCTTCCTTCTTTTATTAAATTCATCTTCAGTAAATTGCATCAGTTTTGATTGTTCGTCTCGGCTCAACTTTTGACTCAAACAATCAACACTATCTTTAATGTCATGCCATTTTTCAGCGATCTGCTGATCAAGTTTTTGCTGCATTTCTTTCGTCAATACTTCAGGTGGAGAAGGCTGTCTATCTAGCGACTTTTTCACCATTTTATGAATATCAACAAATAGATCATCTAGTTGTGGTTTTATTAGTTCTTTGATTTTTTGCATACAACTATTTTCGCTCTAAGTGTTTAATCGATAAAGATTTGACATTATCTTGCAATTGCTGGCGGGCTTGCTGTACATAGACATTCGGGATAAGTGAAGAATGCGGATGAAAAGCCTCTCGGTCACGTTGGTCATGACCATACAGGGCCTGAATTAAGTGAAAAGCTAATGCTGGTTTACCCTCTTGCTGCTCATGCATCAAAAAGTTCATGTCAAAATGACGTAACCAATTCGAATACATATTCTTTGGAAAGACTCCTTGCATATATGAATTCACCCATTTTCTCGATAAAGGGATTAACTTAATTTTCCTGCTCTGCCATTCTTTGACAGTTATCGGCAAGATATCTTTACTAAAAATGACCTTACCAAAAAGATCATTTACAGTTATCTTCTTCTTTGCAAAGACTTGTCTAAAAAATGAACCGTACGCTTCAATAATTTGTTCTAAAAAGGCAGTGTAATTTTGCAGTGTTTTTATGAAAAAATCAGATAAAGGGATAAAACGACCATCTTTTCTTGCTTTACTATTTTTTTTATCATTCACATATAAAAGCTTGAGCTCAACGCAATAATCATCCAAATTCCCCAACAGGTTTTTTTTAGGCCGACTTGCCAAACTCAACAAACTGATATGCCACATCCAACACGCATATGCATTAAGTTGATTAATAATGTGCTTATCTTCTTGGATGTTTTCGTGACAATGTCTATGTAAAATATGGAATTGCTCTTTCACAAAATTGGGTTCAAGTGCCAGTTGGCTCCCTATCCTTCCTATAGATAATGCAGATTGCACTTTGAATTGTTGTTGCAATATTTTTAGTTCAGCCGTGTCTTCAGTAAAATGTGTGGAATGTGGTGTAAGTGCTTTTTCTAAAAAGGCTAGATATGTGCTACTGAGTTGAGTTTTCGGTAGCCCGCCATAATAGATACCAGGCATGTGATGCTGACTATCCCGCCCAGCAATTACATGAGCAAGATATTCATTATATGTTTCATAATATATATGAAAATATAATTGAGCCTGCAGTTTTTCTACAGTGATCGAACCTACAAACCGATTATCAAGCCAATTCTTAAGTTTCGTATTAATGTGTGTTGATGAAATTAGTGGATTCGATGCTTGTTCTATATAGTCAAACCAAGCAGAAGGTAAATGTAGTTGATGTGTCATCACTTCATTCCACCGCACATGATTTAAGCTCTTAATCTTCTGCTCTGTAATTTTAAGATTTAATTTGAGTAAATATTCGCGACGTCTACTTGAACCATTCTGGATCAAAATTCCATCTTGAATAAGCTCGTTAAAATCCATCAGTGCGACGGGTGATAATCCCGTCAAAAGTGACAATAAACATGCTGCAGCGATTGCAGCATCCCTCCAGTGCCCGGATAACTCGGTTCTCAACACATAAACAATTTGCTTCAGTATATCTGGCGCCAAATAATGTGGATTTGTAACAAAAGGAGCATGACGGCGCTGGCGATGCCGCATTAGATGCGTCGCATTATCGCTGAGTATATAATTTAAATTTTTAGACTTTTCATCTTCTGAATAAAACTCCATTTCAGGATCTAATAGATCAACTTCACCCTCTTCATCTTTGTGAAGAGCGGCATCATAAAAACTGATCTTTGCGTTATGTCCAATATCTACTTGCTTACCCGTTTTAATTTCACGAAATTTTTTGAGTTCATTTTTCGTCGGCCATTGCAAAACTTTACTTTTTTTTGACTTACGCTGACGATGAACAACACGACGATCATCAAGTCTTTTAAAAATTATTAATAGAGCCGATAAATACTCTATGGCTTGTACTTGTTTGAAATCTTTAATATTAAAAAGTTGATTACGATCCTCCTTTTTCAAGTTACGTTCGTACATGACATAGCGATTTAGTAGCTCACTGCATTCTTGAAATAATTCAGCATGATTAGAATCCAGAACATATCGTGATACATAGCGAAAGAGATCACAAACATGTTTTTGCTTATTCTCAGCTTTATCAATTTTTGCAAATTCTTGATACTGCCGATATGTTAAAAAACTCGCTTGTAGAATCAAATAACGTTCAGACGACAGCTCTTGAGTATTACTAGTAGTCGGGCATGCAAAATAACTTAAAGAAGCTAGATAATAATATTTACCTAATTGTCTAGAACTAGATATATAGCCATATATCTGTTGTGCTTCCTTATATAGAGCATGGGCTTTTTCACGTAAATCATCTGATAGATCGACAAATTGTGTATTCACAACATGATTGCGTAATAAACAATAATCTTTTTGGAATTTTTCTGCTAAATCTAAGAATTGCTCTTCTGTTTCAATCTTTGGCATATTCGCTTTCGCTTAATTTTTTATCAAATTGCATTGGTTAAATTCATTACGATCTGAACAATTTGGTAAAAGTTGATCTTTTATTGAACTCTTTGTCAGCTTAAAAAATCTAGCAAAAAATTTAGCATCCAGCTCTTTCTGAGCTTTTCTCTCAAAGCACAAGTGTTGCTGTGATTTTTCGATAAAATCATCAAGATTATGTATCAACTGTAAGATTGCAACATAATTAGAATGTACACGTAAGCATGGCTCCGTTTGCATTAATAGCAATATTTTTTGCCAAATTTTCACATAGATTATTTTGAACTTTGCTTGTACTACTACTTTCTGGCTCTGTTTAATCTTTTTGATTTTCAGTAGTTCTGAGTTAATTTTTACTATCTTAAATTGAACATTTTGTCGCTCAAAGCAAAAGGGCATGATAAATTGCCCCATAAATATCTCTATATTTTTTACTAAATAGTCAAATTTTAACATTTTTATCGATATAAAAAATGAGCATATCTTTGTATATTAAAATTCATTTAATTTATCAACTAAATTTTCTCAAAATTACAATTATCAACAAATACATATGGTTTACTTATCATGGGTGGTCTAAATTTTAAAAATTCTTCCACTTTTTTTTAGTTTTCTGTTATTACATGAAACAATACCGTTGTATTACATTTTGAAATGCTGTGTATGCAGCATTGATCAAAAAGATTCTCTGCTATACTTACTTCACGTGTAGCATCAATGGAGTTTCGAAATGCTCAGAACCACTGAACAGAAAAAAAAATATATTCAAGCGACACGTGCGCAAAACTATCAAGCCAGCCTAAAGCTTGAAGGCATTACAACGACAGCTCAAACAACTCAACAAAGTAAAGCTGAAATCTTGCAAAAATATAAGAAGTATTCGCAACCCGAAACTTAGTCAGGTGCATGTATGGATAAATATGGGGAAATGGGTGACAGCCTGTATTGTTACCCTGGCACAAATATCCTAAAGAACAAACTCAATATTCATGATGAACAAATTTTAGAACAAGCTGAACTAGAACTGTCTGGATTGGCAAGTAACTTAATTGAATATGCTGAACCACCTTACGACTTACAATACTTAAAATCAATTCATGCGCAGCTCTTTGGCGACTTATACGACTGGGCAGGAAAGTTAAGACAAATCGATATTTCCAAAGGTGACACCCGTTTTTGTAATTTTTCCCGTATTGAAATTGAAACCAATAAACTACTCAAACCGCTTCAAGAAAAAAAATACTTTCAAGGCTTAGCACCACAACAACTGATTCCTCAACTTGCCGACTTGTATTGTGAGCTTAATGTCATACACCCATTCCGTGAAGGTAATGGACGTACACAACGGATTTTCTTTGAGCATCTGATTGCTCATTGTGGTTATGGTATTGATTGGTCTCGCATTGACTCTCAACAACAATGGATTCAAGCCAATATTGAAGGTTTTTATGGTAATTTAAATCCATTAATTAAGATTTTTGAAATATGCTTTATTCAAAATACCTAAAATTTAAGTAGTCGAAGCCCACAATCCTTAATGAGCCATCATCTTTGCTTCAATCCACTGATTAATTTCCCAAATAAACCAACAATCACGATTCTTAGAAATCTCAATACTCTTCGGGTAATTTAGGATCGTAATATTCAGATTACTTATCCAGAATTGAATAGATCGTTAACTTAGATAGACTTTTAAGCAATGTAACTTGCCGCATGTTTATCAACATATGTCTCAAAAAAGTCTGCCCATACATAGATTTATGGCGTTTAGTGCTTAAATTTCAGATTAATCTTCGTCTGATGACCTGAATGGATGTTACAGATTACATGCAGGTGAATTACTCTGTGGCTGTATCATGGCTTTTGTGCAATCCAATCCATTTGATCCGAATGTTCTCTTTTGCAATAAAGCAGCCTCTTCTGCTTTTCCTGAACCAACGAACTATGTCATTGATTTGATTCAACCGACAACAGTGATGCTGAATCAAATCTCCAAAGAAGGGATTAAATGCAAGAAATGTGGTAAGAAAAAGATAGGGGATGGAAGTTATTATCCGTCTAATTTGAACCAGCCCATGAGTCGAGATCAGTTGAGTAAGAATCATTTTAAATGAATAAGAGAAGGATGGCTTACCTCACTTCTCCGAATAACAATGCTATGCTTTTCAACCAAGGTTATAAATTGGCAACTACATTTCATTCTTCTTCATGCTGGTCCTATAGCCTGTAGACAATTACTACATCATTTGCATTCAATGCTCAATACAGCCTGTCAGCAGAACCGCAGCGATACTCTTTTTCGTGCATACATGTAGTGTTTAAATCCATTCATTTTTCAATGATCCTCTGCCGTTTATCACATTTATGGTCGATCTTTAACCTTGTGAAAAATGCACATACCGATCCCTTCAAACTGTCAAATTTATGTATGCGTGACATTTAAAGAAAATTATCTGATCAATTTTTTTAGGTAAAATTCATCAAGAAAAAGTTATTATTATTCATAACATCACCAATAACCACATAAAAACAATAATTTAATAAATTATTCTTCCAATTTTTTTATATTTAGTGTTATTACCTCTAAATCCATGTTTACCACCTTCTATTACATAAGTAATTTAGAAGTATCCACGATATAAATTGCTTGCCCTCACACCTCTCCCCTCTCACGCCCAAAAAATTTATACTGAAAGGCAGATTAAGCCCGTTCGAGTTACATATAGCCGCATGCTATATTGAAAGCATTAAGAAAATATCCTCAATATTTATAGGATTTTTAAAGTATGAACTAATTTTCGAAGAACCCTTTCTAAGTAATGTGACCTATTAGGAAAAATGAAAATACTGAAATCTCCGTATCAACAATCAGTCAAAGTACATCCTGATGATTTTCTGTAACCGATACCCAAGGACTATACCTACCCTTCTGATGTGCTGTGCAACAAAGCCCTCCTTAGCCACACTATAGCTATAGATTAATTCCATTATTTTGTGATTTAATTAAATTATTCATTCTTAAGACCCAATTTAATGGATTTATATTTCACTAAACCAGAAGAAGTTGTGACTCTTTTAGGTGAGCGTTTACGTAAGCAACGACTCTTTCTGGAGATGTCTCAAACTGAGGTAGCAGCACGCGCTGGTGTCGGCGTGAATACAGTTTCGAATCTTGAAGCGGGACGAAATGTATCTGTTGAAAATTTAGTCCGTATTGCAATGGTCTTGGGTCGATTAAACGAACTTCAGGAACTATTTAAACCTCAGCTTAACAGTGTGAATGACATTCTTCGCTATGAGAGTCAAAGTAAGCGCCACCGTATTAAGAGGAAGGGATAATGCTCAATAGACTTAATGTTTATTACAACGGTTGGGGCGAATCATGGTTATGGGGAACGCTGATTAGTTCAACAGCCACGACAGGTAGACCCACCATTGCTTTTGAATATAGTCCAGAAGCAATACAGCAAGGTGTTGAGCTCTCTTCTTACTTGCTGCCTTTAAAAGGTCTACCATTCAGACAAGGTTTTCCTACTCATCAAATGGGACTCCCAGGTCCAGTCTATGACGCTTTACCAGATGGTTGGGGCATGATGTTGATGGATCGATATTTCAAAAAAATTGGCTTAAATTCAGCACGAATTGGACCTTTGGAGCGTCTGACCTATATTAGTAGTCACGCAATGGGTGCCCTCTCCTTTGAACCTTGTGTTGCTGACATGCAAACCTCAGAAAATATCCCTTTACAACAACTGGCCCAGGAAGTTCAAGAAGTACTCAAAGGTGAAGGTGGTGAATTTCTACAGCATTTATTGGTCATGGGTGGCTCCCCTCAAGGTGCCAGACCAAAAGCGTTGGTTTACCGAGATCCTGTCAATTTAGAGTTTTCGACTCAAGATTCTGATCAACATGAAGCCTGGCTGATTAAGTTTCCTGCTCAGCAAGAGCATCCTGAAGTCTGCGCCATTGAAGCCGTCTATGCAGAATGTTTGCGACTTTGTGCAATTGAGACTCCAGATACCCATTTCTTTAATTTGCCCAATGGTTTAACGGCTTTTGCTTCTAAACGATTCGATCGTCAAAATGGTATGCGGATTCCAATGCAGAGTTTGGCTGCATATACAGGAGCAGACTATAAAGTTCCAGGTAGCCTAGACTATCGCAATTTTCTCCGGGCAACCTTGATGTGTACGCAAGATGTACGAGAAAGATTGCATGCTTTTAAACGTGCTGTGTTTAATGTGCTTTTCAATAATCGGGATGACCATACTAAGAACTTTTCATTTCTCATGGAGAAAAATGGTCAATGGAAATTGGCTCCAGCCTATGATGTGACCTTCTGCGAGGGTCCAGGTGGTTATCATCAAATGGACATTATGGGAGAAGCGCTCAATATTTCCCGAAATGACATACATAAACTCGGGACTTCAGAAGCCAATCTGAACGCTCTAGAAATCGATGAGATCATCCTAGTCATGCGAGAAATTGCACTTCAATTTAGTCAAATTGCGCAACGCCTGTATCCCAATCAAATTCGAGCATCTACCCTAGAGATGATTCAATCACGGATTCAACAGAATATTGATTTTTTAACTAAAACCTAAGCGTAAATATAAACTAAGCGCCAACCATCAACTGCAAATAGACTTTGATATAGTTAGTCGCTACATAATCTGTAGAACCTGTGAATTAGCTCGCTTTATAACCACGAATGTTAGATGGATCACCGTCAAGATATGTTCGGCAAACGTGAAATCACTACATCCAGATCGAAAATCACTAAGAAAAAACTGTCACCAAAAAAAGGTCTGCACTATGGATAGATGCAGACCAAACTCTGGATAACTACCAACACGAGAAATATGTCGCAATTTTGCATAGACATGAATTTGACAAAATCAGCCCAGAAAGCCAGAAATTCATAAAAACTATTTCATCAATCCCCTATAACTTAATCACGTACATGGTCGATCTTAAATCTTGTGAAAAGTGCTCATGCTGACCTAGCCAAACTGTAAAACTCATGTATTCATAGCCTTTAAATGAATCTTTCAATCAGTATATTTAAGGTAAAAACTAGTAATCAAAAGTTATTATCATCCACAAATAAAACAAGCATCAATTTAAAAACAATAACTTAATAAATTATTCTTCCATTTTTTTTATATTTAGTGTTATTCAATCATAATCTTTTAAGCTCTTGGTTCATTTTTTAAAATAAAGCATACTTTTCAGCACATTATCGTTAAATACATAATGATGAATTAAGGCAGCTAATGCATGTAAACCTATAAGCACCATGAAAAAATTTCCAAGAAATTCATGAGTTTCACCAATTATTTCTACGTCCCATGAGTTACTTATTAAAGGTAAATTCACTCCAAACAACTGATAATTTTCGGTTAATCCAGATAAAGTAAACCAACCCAAAACAGGAATTAAAAATAACAATGAATAAAGTGTATGTTTCACCATTAAAAATAAAGTTTTCTGATATTTACTCATAGACTTATTGTGTGGGAGATCTTTTTTATAAATAGAAATCATTATAATTCTGATAAAAAATAACAGAAATACAGAGACTCCAGCAAAAATATGCAGTTCCCCACTTTTTAGATGCACTGTTGGATCTCCACCAGTGAAATAGGCAAGCACTACTAAAACAAATGTAAGCCAATGTATAACCATTAAAGGAAATGGATATTTATTTTTCATATATTCCTCAGCATAAATTTATTTTTAAGATTACAAAACCAAAATTAAAATTAGATTAATTTATAAAGTTCAATAGCTTTATTTAAAAAACTCATTATCATAAATTCAAACATACTATCCATATTTTATTTATTCCCTCCACTATTATAATACAATCAATATTTCTTTATAAGAAAATCCATTAGCTTTAAATCCATTATTTATTAAATTCTATTCTAATTAAAAAACCACCTATGGATGCTTGACTTACCTCTATTTTTCCATGATATAGATCGACCATTTGCTTTACGATCGACAGTCCCAAACCACTACCAATCACACTACTATTCTGGTTCGCACGATAAAATCTTTGCAAGATATATGGCATTTTCTCTTCTTCCACGCCAATCCCATTATCTTCAACCTGAAAAAATGTACGATTTTCAATACTGCCACAAGTTATCTTAATTATTGAAATGCCATTTTGACTGCGATATATAATTGCATTTTCTATAATATTACGTAATATAATTTCTAGATGTTCAGCTTTAGCAAGAATTGGAGCAGGCTTTAAATCTAATTGTATATCAATATTTTCTTTAACGATTTTAAAATCCATAAGTGTAAGTGTCTTTTGGATAATAATACACAAATCAACTGAAACTTCACTTCTTTCATCTAAATGTTCAATCCTAGCCAAAGTCAACAACTGAGTGATCATTCGAGAAGCTTTATCAATTCCAATCATAATGTCTTGTGCTGATTCTCTCGCCTCTTCTGTAGAACGAGCACTCAATAAAACTTGTGCATGCATACGGATAGCAGCCAAAGGAGTACGTAACTCGTGTGCTGCATTTGAAGTAAAACGTTTTTCACGTTGCATGCTTTCTGCTATTTCACTTAATAGTGTATTTAATGAATTCACCAATGGTTCTATTTCTTTGGGTACAATAGGGTTAATAGGTTTTAAATGTTCAATCGACTGTTTTTCTAGGTTTTGACTGATACTAAATACAGTGGCTAGATGACTACGTATGGTTCTTATAATCAACCAAGACAATAATGGAAGAAAAAATCCAGAAACCACTATCAAAAATAGCAACATATCACTCTGAATATCCTGACGAATCGTCCACACCTGAGCAATTTGCACCTGTATTGTGTGTGTGTTGTCCCAAATCGAATAGCTACGATACGTTTGATTGTGAATCTTAATCCAACCAAATTTGGCTTGCTGAACAAACGGGTGTGTGTCTACACCAACAGAACGATAGATTAAGTTTCCATTTTTATGCCAGATCTGGAATATAATTTGATTATAATGCTCGCCTTGAGCTTTCTCAATTACAGTATGGTCAGGGACTCGCCCTTCTAATGTACTTGATGTTGTTGAAAGTAAAGCATGGGCTGTTTCGGCTAATGATTTATCAAAAATATTATTAGCTGCGCGCTGCATCCCCCAATAGATACATCCCAAGCTACCCACCCAGACACTAGTTGTAATCGCCAGTAAAATTAATGATAAGCGCCGTGTCAGTGAATAACTTCGTATTAAATTAGGCATCAATAATTCTCATCCATGATATACCCAAAGCCTTGTACTGTTCGCACGATATTTTTTCCAAGTTTGCGGCGTAGGTTATGAATATATACCTGTATAACATTACTACTCACTTCCGCATCATAAGCATAGAGTGAGTTTTCTATACTCTCTCGTGAAATAATTCGACCACGATTAAGAATAAGCAGTTCAAGTAAGTGAAATTCTTTTTGGGTTAATTCAACTTCAATCTCATTGATAAATACTTGTTTAGCTGATTGATTGACAGCAATATTGCCTATCTGAACCAAATCACTAACATGACCTGATATACGGCGTAACACTGCTTGAACCCTGGCGATAACTTCGTATAAATCATAAGGCTTAACTACAAAATCATCTGCACCTGCATCCAAACCTGCAATTCGTTCCTGAATTTGATCTTGGGCAGTCAAAATAATAACACCTACTTTATTCTTTTTACGGCGCAGTGACTTTAAAACTTCCAACCCATTCCTGTCTGGTAAACCTAAATCAAGCAGAATAAACTGATAATCATAACTCGCCAAAAAATGATAGGCTTGCTCTGCTGTGGTGGCTATATCGACCACAAAATTTGCATGATCTAAGCCCCGTGCAGTTGCCTTAGCCAGTAAGGCATCATCCTCAACTAACAATATTCTCACGTCTAAGCTACCCTCTCATTCTGCTACTTATAAGTCAGCCTATATTTATTTCTGTGCAAGCTGCAGGTACTCTGGCCCAAGCAAGACAAAATACCAACCGAATAATGATCATACAAGACATTGATATATCAGCACTCTACTATTTTACTCTGCCTGATGATCCTCATGTAGAGGCCATAACTGATGAGAATTTAGCAATAGTAAACTCAAGCTTTCTGCATAATCAATTTTGGCTTGATCAATTCGACCACGCGCATCAACCAATTGCTGTGAATGAAGTAATAGTTCATTTAAACTTAATTCACCAAGCTTATATGCTTTTTGCATCAATGCATGTTGTTGCTGTAACTGTGCCACATTCTGTTGAGCCTGCTCACTCCGTACTGATGCCGACTCCATCTGCGTGAACCAGTATTGAGTTTCCTGACGCAAACGGTTTTCTACTCGTCCAATCTCAAAATTAGCCTTTTGAGCTTCCGCCATTGCCATACCAGAAGCTATTCGTACTTGCCGACTGGCGAGTGGAATTGAAACGCTCACACTCATCAAATTTTCAACGCCAGACTGCTCACGACTATAGCCCACTCCTACCGTAGGATTAGGTATCCGATTAAGTTGCTCTCTTTTGACTAATGCATCTTGCTGTGCTGCCTGCGTTTTGGCCAGCTCAAGCTCATGATTAGCAGACAAAACCTGCTGTATCCATTCAGTCTGTGTATATTCGAGTGGGTGAATTTTGATGATATCACTGCTCCAGTGCTCTGGAATTTTTCCCTGATAATCACGTGATAATAACTGCTGTGCTTGGTAGTAAGCAGTTTTAGCTTGCATATATTGTTCTTCGATTTGCCGAAATTCATTGCTGAGCAGCATCAGTTCTAGTCGTGAAGCATCTCCAGCACGGATACGCTGCTGGGTCATTTGCATATATTGCTGTATTCTTTCCTGCTGTTCCTCAATGCGCGTCAATTGCAAAGCACTGCGCATATAGGCAAACCACTGATTCAGCAAAGTTTTGGCAACTTCATGTTTGGCATCTTCATATTTTAATTCAGCAATAGTCATTCCTCGTTGCGCCAAATCCTGATCCAACTGGTATTTGCCAGGTAAACGAATCTGCTTTTCAACACCAAAGTTCGGCTCATAATTATTGGATTTGGTTTGACTATCTTGGACGTTACTGTTTCGAAGCTGCATACCCGCGCGCACGGTCCAAGGTTGTCCTAGTTTTAACCCTTGTCCTGAAAAATTGGCATAATCCTGATCAGAGATTGCCGACCGAACAGTTGGATGCTGTGACAAACTATGCTTAATCGCATCAAGCGGTGGCAAGATTTGATCTAATTCTGATTTCGCAGATACGACAGAAGTAATTATCATACAACAGCCTAGGCATAGTAAACGTGTGGCTTTACCCAGAAAATGTGGTTGAGTTTCAATCTCTCGTTTCATTCGTTCACGCCTCCTTGACTGGCATAGCCTGATGTTATCGTTGGTATTACCCAATAAAAACAGTCACTTGATTTAAATTTAATTTGAATATGAGCTAAAACTAGAGGTACATTTTCAAGAGGCAAAATCAATAGAATCAAATTACGCTCAGTTGCACCCTGAATTTTTTCTTGAATGTTGCGATAATGTTGGCGGCTACCGAAACCTTGTGCCGAGATACAGGTACATCCTGTCACAATCTCGGGAATGAGCCATAAATGGCTCATTAATTCTTCGGCAATATCACTGGAGATGTTGATAGAGAGTTGGCACATTTCAGACATGAGTATCTCGCACTAAACCAAATTGTTTGAACAAGTTAGGAAGTAAAATCAGCGTCAGTAAAGTGCATGAAATTAACCCACCAATCACCACGATCGCTAATGGACGCTGAATTTCAGCACCTGGCCCAGTGGTAAAGAGCAACGGAATTAAACCCAAAGCAGCGATACTTGCAGTCATCATTACGGGACGTAAACGTCTCATCGCCCCCTCGCGAACCACTTCTTCAATTGCAACGCCACGTGAAATGAGCTGGTTAAAATAACCAATCATCACCAAACCATTCAGTACGGCAATCCCCATTAAAGCAATAAATCCAACAGAAGCAGGCACCGATAAATATTCACCAGTGATGGCTAAGGCTACGACTCCCCCAATTAAAGCAAAGGGGATATTCACAAAAACCAGTACTGCCTGACGAACAGACCCTAAAGTTGTAAAGAGCAAGAAGAAAATCATGGTCAACGCTGCAGGGACAACCAGCATCAGACGCGCTGCTGCACGTTGTTGATTTTCAAACTGTCCACCCCATTTCAATGAATAGCCGGCCGGTAATTTAACTTTCTGGGCAACCTGCTGTTTTGCTTCCTCGACAAAACCAACCAGATCCCGGTCACGCACATTGGCACGGACAACGGACATTCTTGAAGCATTTTCCCGGTCAATTTTGACGACTCCTTCCGTCTTGACCATTTCTGCTAAAGAGGACAACGGTACAGCCGCTGAGTTTGCAACAGGTAAATTCATGTTCGCGAGGGCAAAACTGGATTGTCCCAGACGCGGATCACCTTTCATCATCAATGGAACTGGTCGCCCCTGTTCAATAATCGAACTAATCTGCTGTCCTTCGATGAGCATTTTGAGTTGTGCCTGTATGCTTTGGCTATCTAGCTGATTGCGGACAGCCATATCACGACGAATACGTAATTCCTGATATTGCACCCCAGAATTTTCCAAAGTCATGACGTCTTCGCTGCCTTTGATCCCTTGTAGAACAGTAGAGATTTGCTTAGATAGCTGATTAAGCTGGTCTAAATCGGTACCAAAAATTTTGACGGCCAAATCTCCACGTACACCCGATAACATTTCTGAAGTCCGCATTTCTATAGGCTGACTAAACGTGAGATTGACCCCAGGAACATCGGCCAATACATGGCGAATCTTAGCTAAAATCTGCTCCTTGCTTTGTCCGTGCCACTGATCTTGCGGTTTCAATATGATAAAGCTATCGGTTTCATTTAAGCCCATGGGGTCCAAACCAAGTTCATCCGATCCGGTTCTTGCCACAATGCGGGTCACTTCAGGAACTTGTTTTAAAATTCTTCTTTGAATGTCTAGATCAAGTGCAATTGAATTTTGTAGGCTGATCGATGGCATTTTTTCCAGCTGCAATATGGTGTCACCTTCATCCATGGTTGGCATAAAAGACTTACCAATGAGTGGAAAAATGAGTGCAGCAACCACCAAAGCGCCTCCAGCCAAAGCATAAACACGTTTCGGATGGGCCAAGCTTGCATTTAACACCTTGCTATATGCCTGTTCCAGCTTGGCAACAATATACGGCGTGTGATGTGCTTGAGATTTCAAGAAATAAGAACACAGCACTGGAATAATCGTTAATGAAAAAATAAGTGAGCTCGACAAAGCAAAGACAATGGTCAGCGCCACTGGAGAGAAGAGTTTCCCTTCTAATCCTTGCAAAGTCATCAACGGAATGAAGACCAGCATAATAATGATCATTCCTGCAGTCACAGGTACCGCCACCTCACAAACCGCGCGATAAATAACGTTCAACGGCGGCAAAAACGAACGGTGTTTAGATTCGTGTGCATCCGCCAGTTGCATTTCGATATTTTCCACCACCACAACCGCCGCATCGACCAGCAAACCAATGGCAATAGTTAAACCACCCAATGACATCAGGTTGGCACTTAATCCAAACTGATGCATCATTAAGAAAGTACTCAACGCAGATAAAGGTAAAATTGCGGCAACAACCAAAGCAGCCCTTAAGTTGCCTAAAAACAACAGCAATAAAATCAGGACAAGTACAATCGCCTCGACTAAGGTTTTACTCACGGTATGAATGGCACGATTCACCAGTTCACCACGGTCATAAAAAGGCTTGATCGTAACGCCCGGGGGTAAGTTTTTCTCAATGTCATGCAAATGTTCACGCACACTTTGCACAACCTGACGTGCATTGGCGCCTTTTAAGGTGAGGACAATCCCTTCAACAGCTTCACCCTGACCATTTTCGGTTACCGCTCCGTAACGGGTAAGGGCACCGGTATGAACATCGGCGACATCCTTCACTTGCACCAGCGTCCCCTGATGATTGGAAACAATAATCTCACCCAGCTCTTGTAAATTGGTGACACGACTATCGCTACGAATCAGTAATGATTCTCCATTTTCATTCAGACGCCCCGCACCGTCACTTGCATTATTTAATTCAATGGCTTGTTTTAACTGATCAAGAGAGAGACCTCTCGATGCCAGAGCATCCAGGTTGGGTGTCACTTCAAAGGTACGTGCCAAACCACCCAGGACATTGACATCCGCTACCCCTTCAATTTTTCTGAGCTGTGGACGGACGACCCGATCGAGCAAGGTTCGTTTTTCCATATCACTCATAGGACCATGTAAAGTGAACATAAAAGATTCACCTAATGGCGTCGTCATAGGCGCAATCCCGCCAGAGGCATTGCCAGGCAAAGCTGACATGACTCCAGTCAAACGCTCATTGACCTGTTGTCGGGCCCAATAAGGATCTGTCCCTTCTGCAAAATCCAGGGTAATGATTGCAATAGCATATTTAGATTGTGAACGTAGTACAGTTTGATGAGGGATTCCCAACATTTCCTGTTCTATCGGTACCACAATACGGCTTTCCACCTCTTCTGGCGTCATGCCAGGAGATTTCATCACAATTTGAACCTGTGTGCTTGATACATCGGGAAAGGCATCAATCGGCAATTTGGTAAATGCCAAATAACCCGCAACACTGATTGCCATACCCAATAACAGCATTAGGATTCGTTGACTCAGTGAAAATGCAATAATACGTTTTAACATGTGCCTAACCTCAATTCACCGCAGTGCTACTGCTGGCAGGTGGTGCCTGCTCTGCACCGAAACCTGACCAAACGGCTTTTAGACGTTCGACACCCCGCACAGCAACTTGAATTCCAGGTTTTAATGCATTTCCAATCACATGACTTTGCTGCTGGTTCGCCCCCACTAGTTCCACAGGCGTTGCCACGAAACCATTTTGGTTCTTGATAAAAATGAAGTGCTTGTTATCTTTTAAAGTTAAGGCAGCACTCGGTATTACCCATGCGGTTTTTGTTGTCGGGTTATGGCTTTGAATATTCGCTTTAACAAACTGTTGTACTTTTAAACAGTTATCCTTGGCCTGCATTTGGACTAGAACATTTTGAGATTGCGTATTGCCTGAAAGTGCTGGTGCAATTTGTTGTACCTGCCCGGTAATTTCACACCCCTCAACTTTGACCAAATCGCCAATCTGGATATATTTGCTATCCGCTAAAGGGGCTTGCAGCATTAATTGCAAAGGTAGATCACTATTCACCAACTGGCCCAGTACTGCACCGGTTTCTACATACTGACCTGCAGATACCTGTAAACTTTCTACACTGCCTCTGGCTGGACTTTTGACATACACCACGGGATTCAATCCCTGACTGCTACTTCCGCCCATAAACTGCAACATGCGTTGCTTGGCATTCAGATCAATATTCAGTCGTTGCACTACATTCTGGGCTTCCTGTACACGTTTTTCAGCAATAATCCCTTCTGCATATAAACTGCGTTCACGTGCCAAATTTTGGCTGGCTAATTGCAGTTGTGCACGAATTTGTAAAATTTCATTTTGAATCTGAATTAAATCGGGACTGTGAATAGCCAGTACAGGACTATGGAGACCAACTTCGGCTAAAGGTTGCACTAGTACCTGTTGCACTATACCCGCTACAGGACTCGTTAAGACCACTTTACTTTGAGGTGACCACTGCGCTTGCCCCTGCAAAGTCAGGGCGAGTTGTACATCTCTTGTCGCTTGTCCTAAAGTTTGTAATTGAATACCTGCTTGTTGAATCTGTGTGGGCGAAATTAAAATCTGATTACCAGACACATCTATTGTTTCTGTTTGATTGGCTACTACATTTTGTGTCTTTGATTTTTTCGTTTTATTTTTATTGAGTAGTAAACTGCTACCCCACCAAATTCCTAAAATCACCAAGACAAATGTGAAAATACTAATAAATACTTTTTTATGTCGTAATATATCCACTTGATGATTCACAGGTCTACCCTCAAAAATATTTTCCTCAGGGTAAAATCAAGTTCTTAAGATCTTATTAAGTTGGCTTTGTTGCATAAATAAATTTCATCCCCATACATGTTAGATGAATACAGAATCAAAAAGCCGATACAAAACAACGAACTGGTCTGAGTACAATCAGGCTTTACGTCAACGGGGGTGCTTTCACCATTTGGTTTGATCCCCAAATGCAATGGTCTGCAACACCTACTGGAAAAAAAGGACGTCAACCTACCTACACTGATATAGCAATTCAATTTGCCCTGACGATACGAAACCTGTTCCAACTGGCTTTACGCCAAACACAAGGTTTCATTCAAAGCCTTTTTCAAATGGCTCACCTCGACTGGAATGTTCCAGACTTCTCAACATTGAGTCGGCGAGCAGATAAGCTCCAGCCACTTCTACATAAATCAGCAAAAAATCCACAGGAAGACTTGCATATTTTAGTTGATAGCACAGGGATCAAAGTTACAGGTGATGGGGAATGGGTGCGTAAAAAACATGGCGTAAACCAACATCGTCAATGGCTGAAATTACATCTTGCGACAGATGCAAACAGTGGAGAAATACAAGCGGTTGAAGTCACGACCTGCCAATATGGTGATGCTGAAATGCTCCAACCTCTTTTAGATCAAATTGATGAACCCATTGCATCCGTCACGGCTGATGGTGCTTATGACACAGTGAATTGTTATGATGCGATTTTGAAACGGCAAGCAAATGTAATTATCCCTCCTCGTTCCAATGCTGCTTTATGGGCAGAAAATGAAATTGGTAAAGCAAGGAATCATGCAGTACAAGGCTGTTGGGACAAGGGTCAAAAGCAGTGGAAACGAGATATTGGTTATCATAGACGATCCCGAATAGAGGCTAAAATGTTTGCCTTGAAACGACTTGGACAAGGTGTATCGAGTCGATGCTTTAATCGTCAGGTGGTTGACTTGCAAATAAGAGTCGATATTTTGAATAAATTGACTCAATTGGTACAGTTAAAACGGTGGCTGTTGCATAAATATCTGAAGATTAGAACAACTCTACCTTTCGTCTATTTGTGCAACAAAGCCCATCAATAATGGCTTCATTTAATGTCAGCATACTTTTTGAAACACCACCATATATTTCTGTGACCCACATTCACCCTTGCAAAAAGGCACATGCGAAAATATGAATGGTTTAATTAGGCAATATTTACCTAAAGAGATTGATTTAAACCAGGCAGATCAGCATTATTTAAATCAAGTAGCCACGTCACTGAATACTCGTCCTAGAAAAGTGTTAGATTGGCTTACACCATTAAAGAAATTTGCTCAGCTTGTTGATTATCATAAGACTTTTGAAACTGTCGCACCTCATGTTTGAATTCGCCCCCTTTTAAACTCAAATATTTTTTGGGGCGGTTACCGCTTATGCTTAGGCTATTTTCCATAAGGAATCATGTTGTACAGCTTCCAGCAGCAGACAGAACGCAATAGATAATGTGATTTTTTTGGCTCTGTTGATCCATAAAAAATACCTGAGTCTCTATTATTAAGCGATAAATGAGCAGCAAGAAGTTTTCCTAGTCAGGTAAATGATATTATTCATGTACACATAGCTGTCTTTAACAAATTCACAGAATCCAGCTGCACTTATACCCAACTTGTCACTTGAAATTAGCTCAATTAGGGTAGCGCTGTCTTTCAAACCTTTGTGTAACAAAGCGTGCGTAAGTCATATACTTAGATTCTGATATGATCTCCACTCGCTAAATATCGTACACTCAACCACGCAAGTACCCATCGCACGGCGCTTAATGACGCTTGTTGAGACATAATTCTAAAATAATTATATTTATTATGTTTCATCATCATCGGAAAAAATTGATGTTCTGTTAGGATTGAAAGCATAGGTTCATCCTCTGCGGTAAAATGCATCAATACTTTTGTTACATTACTTTCATACAACCATTTTTTTATTAACCAATTATAAGTTTCTGATTGGTTTTGTTCTAAATAATCAAATCGCTCTAAAATCTCTTGTGCAGAATTAAAATCTACAGCACTGAGTAATTCAGGCAAACGAGCTAACTTTCCTTGTGTCGATAATGCGTGTCTTCCTATATTTGAACCACGTTTACCTGAAGGAATGTTTGACATCGTAATTAAAGCTCTCTTCCAGGACTCAATATCTAATTGTGGCTGCCCCTGTCCAGAAATAAGATACCGCTCAATATCTTCAATCTTTTGAAACAGTTCGTGTTTAATTACTTTACCCGTCGAATTCCCTCTTTTTTGAGCATAGATTACCCACCTCTGACTTTGTCTTTTTTTGAGTACATATTTTTCGATGGTATCTCTCAACTCATATTTTAGATTACCATTCTGTTGGTTAATCGCTTGGAAATGCCTGAATAAATTACTCCGACTCATGACTCGCTTAAAAAATGCAGTATGTAAATTGGGTTGCTGTTGTTGCATGCTATAGGCATAAGTAGCCAGAAATAAGATATGAACATAATGCTTTAATGTTGTCGATTCATGTAAATGTCCAAGCACTCGACTAATCGCCTTAATCCCCTGCCCAACCTGTCCTTCATTGCCTACTAGTGTATTAAATTGCTCATTCGATGGCATCCAAGTTTGTAGCCATGGCAGTTCTATCGTCAGCGCTTTAAAATCCACCACTGTTTGCAAACACTTTAAAGTATATGCACTTGCAAACGTATGTCTTAAATGATGTAAGCTGAGATCAACATCTCCAGTGACTTTCTTTAATATTTGAGATATTTGATCAAAAAAAGGCCTATGCTCACTGTTCTCATCGGAAATTAATATTGAATCTTTTTTATTCTTATAAATATCATCTAATCCCTTTTGAATCGTCTGGCTTAATAAATTCATCGGAACAACACGTTCTGATCCAAGTGTTTTTAACTGATGCTCACCATAAGGACGAATTCTGAGCATATCCTCATCAATATCTAAGGGCCGTAAATGAAGCGCCTCTGAACGGCGTACACCCATCGCCGCAGATAAACGAAAATGACGCTGAATCTCTAGGCGTAAAACAGTATCATTTACCCCACACTCTACAGATTGTAATATTTGAACGATCTGCCGCACTTCATTTTTTGAAAAAACCTTAGCACTTGCTTGATGCGCTGTACGCTTGTGTAACTTTATACGATCATCATTTAATTGAATTAAAAATTCTCTAAAGCGATTCCACGCAGCGAGATGCTTGCTGTGTGGAAAATGCTCTTGCGTCAACTCCATCCATTTTTGAAATACATCTTCATCAATCTGGCTATCTTTTGTTAAATCTTCTGAAAACCCCAATATACCTGCACTGACGATGGCCAAATGTAGATGAATCATATTTCGATTCTGTAGACTTAACTCTTCTGCATCACAGCGTAAAATCAACCATTGCACAAAGCATGTTAATAAATTGACTGAGTAGTGATTCGTTTTATTATTGGCAAGCTGTTCAAGCCAAATGCTTGATCTAGACTCACCTTTTAGTTGCTGAATCATCGCTAAAATATCAGACAAATGTAGTTGCTCATCGCCTATTTCTATTTGACTTTCTGGCTCAGTGCTGTCTAAACCTGTGATTAATTTTTCATATTCGGATAAGCGTAATAATTCATTTATTGAAAGATCTTCAGTCAGGACTTGGCCTGCTATATAACCTGCAATTAACGGAGTGCTATTTAACATCACATTTTGCTGTAAAGCTTTCAACCATTGAGCTAATGATAGAGTTGACTTAATCCCTATTTGTTTTAAATATGTATTAAAACACTTTTGCCAAGCCGTTCTTTGTTGATTTCTTGACTGTGCTAAAATCTCTTTTAATCGGGGCTGTAGATACTGTCGGTCTACTAAAATTAAAGTCGAGACATAAGGACTTAACAGTACTGTACGGCGTATCTTCGTCACAGATCTATCATTATTCACTGTCAGCTCAACGAGCCGACTATTCCCCATAGCGACTATATGTTGATCAGAAGCAATAAACTCCAACATCGCTTGTAAATGGCTTACCCTGCACAGTTGTGAATACATGGAGAGTACAACCAGCAAACGTCCTATTTCAACCTCACAATTTTGATGTTCAGGTAAATGTTCTAAATCCTTCTGAATAAGATCAAGTAAGTTTTGTTCAATATAACACCATGTACTAAAACTATTTTCAGATGTCAGCCATGTACGATGAGCTTTTTGAGGAAGTTGAACGAATAAAGGAATTTTCGTTTTATTGCGAATATAAGCACAATATGCTTTGATCGCTTGTGGCAAATCAATGTTTGTATTTTTAGCTAAATGGGAAGCTAATACATGTCCAAGCTCGAAAGATACGTTTGGCTCAGGATTTTCCTCAAAAATCAACTGACAATAGGACTCATACTCTGAGTTTTCCAGCCATTCTTTTACATCATTTTCTGAATATTGTATTCTCGGCTTCGTCTCTGCTTGAACTGTTTTAATCTCTTTGGTTACAACAAATGTTGGAATATTCAGGTTTTTAAAAAAATCAAAAACATCAAGACATTCGAAACCTAACTGTTTTTGCAGGTTTTCTTGTACATCAAGCCACTGTTGTTTAAATGTTGATACAGGAAATACTGATAACATATCCCATGGATAACGACCGCGTACCCAGTGCCCAAGTCCAGCATCCTTGAACCGTCCAGGTAACTGATTATTATCAGAGCGAACCAGCTTCCGTGCCCAATTTCTACCTAAACCTTCAATCTGATAAGGATTACAAAGTTGCAACGCATAAGATGATAAATCAACACATGGTTCAACTTGATCCCCCAGCATTCTCATCAAACCACGTAAAACTTGAATCTGTTTGATAAATGCTGCCGTCAATGGCACATAACGATCGGTTGATTCATCTTGATGATGTTTATCTTGAATCAATGCCCAGCCTTGCTGACTTATCCACTTTGGAAAGGGTTGCTTAATCCCCCGTCCTGCAGTTGCAAGATTCATCCATAATTCTGTATACAACGTTAAGTTATCAAAGAGCGTCTGCCAATCTTTCTGTTCGGCAGCCTGATTTATTCTCTTCTTTATTCGTGTAATTTCATTTTGTATTTCAACAATCTTTATCCCAGTCGGGCTACCCACGCGTTCACTAGAAGAGTGCATATATTCAGGAATATTAATTTTTATCGTTCTTAAACAAGCAGCCCAGAGTTGCTCAAGTTGCCTCTGTTCAAAAGAGGCATAATGAATCAAGTTATCATAATTTCGACCTGATGCATTCGTCACTGCTTTAACGACAGCTAAATCACCTTGGCTATGCTCATATAACAACCGTGGAAGAATATCTTTAATGCTTTTGAGGCTGATTTCTAACTCTTTCGGCACACTGTTAATAAGTCTTCTAACTTCGCGTTCAACTGCCGGTTGACGGGTTTTAATCGCAAGATTTTTGACTTGATTCACTAAATCATTGAGCTCACTTGGTAAAACCAAATGTAATTTCTTGGTCCATGGCACATGAAATTTAGACTCTTCTGGCTTTGTTTTGAGTGTCGGTGTGCCTGCTAAAACGCTCAATACGTATGCAGATAAGGTATGATCATACTGAATAGCAATATTATTCTGATCAGTATTTTGACTAAAACACGGCGCTGTTAATTCAGTAACCGAACGTCCAGTGAGTAAACTCAATATCAAAGCTAATTTTGCGCGTAAAATTAAGCTGGTATCAGCCTTAGATGGTTGACAGAGCCTAAACACATCTTGAATCGAATTTAATGACAATCGCCATTTGGTCCAAACTAAACCAACATTTGTAGCTTCAACATGCTGAAAAATAGACTTAGATGCATAAAGCCCTCGAATTAAATCGGATTGTTCGGCCAAAAAAAATGTAAACAATGGCTCCAATGGTGTTTCATCTTCTTCAATCTCATCATACTCAAATACTTCAGAGACTAGACCACGATGAATTTCATCTACATCCTCTAAAGGTTGGATAGCAATACTTAATGAGCCGTATCGTTGCAAGATCAGTTTTTGATGCTTTAACCCTATACGGTGTAAAAACTCTCGACGTTTTTTCTTATTTTTTAGTCGATTCTTTTGCCAAATTTGTGATAAAAAGAGCTTTAATGCATAAAAAACTTCATTTAATCGTTTGTCTTCAGAACCAGCGGACATCAAATGAATCAGTTGTTTCGGTCCGTTTTTAGTCAGTAATTTTTCGACTTGTTCTAAAATATCCTCATTACTTGGATCACCCAACAGCCTGATCGCTAAAAAGGCGTTATACACACGAGATCCTTTTTGATCTTTCAGCTTTATGCTTCCATCACCCTTTAAATAATGACTGTAAAGCTTTAGAGTATGTACATTTTTTTGAAAGTGAAATATTTGCTCTAAAAACCAAATGATTACAGTATCAAAACGCTCATTATTTCGACTTAGTCCTGCTTGAATCAATAGCAAATCACAAATTCCACTGTCTCCAGTGTATGGACGTAATGGCGTGAGTTTATGTTTGTTTCTATCTGTTGTTTCTGAGAAATAATGTGAATGTTGATCAGAATCCTGTAATGTACTAATTATCTTTAACGTATTAAGCTCATCACGAAATTCTGGTAATTCATCATCCCCAATCAATGTGAAGATTCGCTGACAAATGACAACGATACCGGCTAAGCTATAATGTGCACGTAATAAAAATAATGCTCGGAGGAGTTTTTGTTCTTCTATGGGGGAATTCTGGTTTATCCATTCTAGCAGTTGCTTAAAATAAATATTCATAGCCCACTCCTAAGACGATAGATCCATGCTTTCCCAAAGTCTGTTAAAGCTAAAGCAACTTCTGCCGTTGGAGCCACGCGAACAATTCGCTGCTGATATTTTTGATAAAGTTCCTCCAGTCTAGGTAAAAATACAAAAAAGTCAGCCAAATGAAAATAGGGTTGCACAGACTTGCCAAGCTCTTTTACTTTAATTTTTTCTAATGGCAAAAGCTTCTGTGCGATATAACCTGCTAAAATATTTTCGATTAAAAAAGTACCACTCACCGCTGGTGGAGCCCAATCTACCAATTTTTGAACAAAGGAAATCGGTAGTTTTTTTAAAAAATGCTGTGTATGAAAAAATAAAGGCATTTCTTCTAGATCTAAATGCTTTAGTCGAAGTTCTTTTGCAACAACCATCTTATCCTGCACTTTATCCACTTTACCCCAGTGTCTTCTTTTCACACTGTCCTTTAGAGTTTTTACATCACATAAATCACTAGCGACAGCACGCAGTAACTTACGATATGTCGCGAGCAGTAGTAATGCTTGATTTTTAATTTTTTCTGAAAACTCACTGCTTATTTCCTCATTGAGTAACATCATTTTCAAAACTAAAGCTGGGCATGGTTTTTCAAACCTACCTTCAGATATTGTTAATGCATCAATGAGCAATGGTGTCATCATTTTTTCTGAACAGTTGAGTTATTTTTATCGTTAAAATAATAGACTAACATAGTCCCAAAATAAATAAAATTAAATCAAAAAAATTTAATATTTAATAACAAAATATTTGATTTATATAATTTATTTACTAACTTTATTTTTATACCAATCCAATCAATTAATTCACTTAATTTTTGGTTTAAAGAAAAGGTACAACGAACGAATTTCTTTTTTAAACTTCTAGATCCTTAACTCTTTTATCTGCTCCAGATATGAAATTTTCAACCAGTTTATCCTGATCTAAAAGCTTGTTAGCGGCAGTGTAAAAATGACCCTCTAATGACATTTAAAAACTGCACCCCTTGTTGTGTTTTAGTTGTAATTTAGTGGTGACAACTAAGCTGCCGTTGCTAATTCTTCAGCCAATTGCTCTGCCTGTTCCAAGACAGTCTCTGTTGCAAGCAAAGCCATATCAGGTGGATAGCCATACTTTTTCAGTAAGCGTTTTACGATGACTCTGAGCTTCGCCCTAGCAGCCTCTTTGATGGTCCAATCCAAGGTTACGTTCTTACGAATAGAATCAGTCAGAACGACAGCGAGTTCACGTAGTATTTCCTTTTGCATCAGCTCACGAGCACTCTCATTGTCTGCGACTGCTGAGTAGAATGCATATTCATATTCAGTTAGGTTGAGTTCCTCTGCCATTTTGTCTGACTCTTGGATTGCCTTAGCCAACTTGATGAGTTCATCAATGACTTCGGCTGCAGTCAGCACCTTGTTCTGATAGCCCTTGATCGCAGAGCTCAGCATATCCATGAGCTTTTTACCTTGCGTGACACTCCGCTGTTCTCTTACCTTGATCTCATCACCAAGGAGCTTCTTCAATGTTTCAAGTGCAATGTTCTTATGCTGATAGCCTTTCATCTCCTGCAAGAACTCATCTGAGAGAATTGAGATGTCTGGCTTCTGGATTCCTGCGGCATCGAAGATGTCGACCACTTGTTCTGTAACAAGTGCTTGGTCAATGGTTTGCTTCACTTTAGCTTCAAGCTCAGCATTACTCATGCCTGAGACGTTGCCTGAGCCATCACTGAACTTCACAAGTCGCGCTTTCACTGCTTGGAAGAAGGCAACCACTGGTGCTGCTTCCATCGCATGAGGATGAGGCACTGCTAAAGCAAATGCCTGTGACATCGCTGCAACTGCTGTCAGGAAGCGAGTCTTACCTTCTCCTTGGTCTACACCTAAGATATGTTCTTCTGCTTCAAGGATAATGTTGAGCTTACGAGAAGTATTGGCTGTGAAGTATTCTTGGTAATTGAAGCCATGCATGATGCCATCAATGACTTCGAGCTTCTCTTGTAGAATGGTTGCAGCTTCGTCTTGCACTAATGCAGGGTCACCCTTACCACCTGCTTCAGAGTAAAATGAAAGTGCTTCTTTCAGGTCAGATGCGATACCAAGGTAATCGACAACTAAGCCACCAATCTTATCCTTATAGACTCGGTTAACTCGTGCAATCGCTTGCATGAGGTTATGGCCTTTCATTGGCTTGTCGATGTAAAGCGTGTGCATACTCGGAGCATCGAAACCAGTCAGCCACATATCACGAACAATCACAAGCTTCAGCTTGTCATCATTGTCCTTCATACGATTGGCCAGGATTTGGCGTTGTTGCTTGGTCGTATGGTGTTTGGCAATCTCCTTACCATCAGAAGCAGATGAGGTCATCACCACCTTGATCACGCCATCGTTTAGATCATCGCTATGCCATTCTGGTTTGATCGCTACAATCTCGTTGTAGAGGTCGACAGCAATCCTACGAGACATGCTGACGATCATGCCTTTACCTTGGTTTGCATTGGCTTTTAGACGCTGCTCAAAGTGTTCTACGATGTCTTTGGCAATGGCTTTGATACGCTCTTTACTGCCGATCAGCCCTTCGACCCTTGCCCACTTCGCACGCTCTTTTTGTGTTTGGTTTAAGTCGTCTTCACTGAACTGTTCGTCGAAGTCTTCAATCAGCTCTTTGCCTTCCTCACTGATGGCAATCTTAGCAAGTCGGCTTTCATAGAAGATCCGAACGGTGGCACCATCTTCAACAGCTTGCGAGATGTCATAGATGTCCACATAGTTACCAAACACTGCAGGTGTGTTGACATCCGTTTTCTCAATTGGTGTACCAGTGAAGCCAAGATAAGTGGCATTCGGCAAGGCATCACGCATGTACTTGGCAAAACCATAGACTGTACGTTTACCTACCACCTTACCATCATCATCTTTGACATCGACTTCCTTGGCATTGAAGCCATACTGCGAACGATGTGCTTCATCAGCAATCACGACAATGTTGGTTCGATCTGAGAGTTGCTCATAGACACTGCCACCATCATCAGGTTGGAACTTCTGGATAGTGGTGAAGATCACCCCACCTGAACCCACCTTAAGCAGCTCTTTGAGCTCATCTCGATTTTCTGCTTGCTTTGGTGTCTGGCGTAGTAGTTGGCTTGATGCTGCAAAGGTTCCAAAGAGCTGATCATCCAAATCATTACGGTCTGTAATCACAACAACAGTTGGATTATCCAAAGCCAAGACAATCTTACCTGTATAGAAAACCATGGACAGAGACTTGCCTGAGCCTTGTGTGTGCCACACAACACCTGCTTTCTTGTCACCGACTGCTTGTTGTTGCACAAGTTCGAGCTTACTTCTGCCTTGGTGTTGCATAGCAAGTTCTGCTGATTTCGAGTTCGAAGACATTGCAGATGCACGAATAGTAGAGAGGACTGCTGCATTCACTGCATAGTACTGATGATATGCAGCCATCTTTTTGATGGTTTTAATGGTGATCAAGCCATTGGCTTCTTCTTGTTTATTGGATTCAAACACAATGAAGTGCCTGATCATGTCCAGTAAGGTGACTGGATTGAGCAAACCATGAATTAAGACTTCTAGCTGTGCCTGCGTATTCTTTGCTTTGGTTTGACCATTAGAAGTCTTCCACGCCATGTAACGACTCAGGTCTGCTGAGACAGTCCCTGCTTTCGCCTCTAAACCATCAGAGATGACGTTAAAGGCATTGTAGGTGAACAGACTAGGGATTTGGCTTTGATAAGTCTGGATCTGCTTATATGCGCCTTCTACTGTGGCATTCTCGTCTGTGGCATTTTTAAGCTCAATGACTACCAATGGTAAGCCATTCACATAGATGATAATGTCAGGTCGTCTTGTCCAACGATCTTCTTTGATGGTGACTTGGTTTACGACAAGGAATTCGTTATTGCTTGGATTATTGAAGTCAATGAGCCAGGCATATTCACCTTGGGTGTTACCTTCCTTGCTCACTTCAATGTTGATGCCTTCAGTAAGTAAGCGGTGGAATGCCTGGTTGTTGCTAAGCATATCTGGGGAATGCATATTAGTGACTTGTTTCAGCGCCTCAATGCACTTGTCTTCATTCAAATGAGGATTGAGACGTTGTAATGCTTCAAGCACCTTTGCTTCTAAGATGACCTGCTTATAGCTTCGTAGAGGGTTGCTTCCCTTGGATTCAATTTCTGGTCCATACACATAGGTATAGCCCATTCCCTCCAGTTGCTCTATCGCCATCAGCTCAATGTCTGATTCAGTCATCTTTGGCACTAAGACCCTCACATTATAATTTTGAAAAGTTATGAACTTAATATAGCAAAAAGTGGATAAAATATGTGTTTTTGGCTATTTATATCAATTCGTTAGGTTGATTTTTTGGTTTAATCTATCTTTGAAATAAGGATAATATGATGGGTTCTAATGCAATTATTATTGGGGAAGATGAACAACACCCTTTAGTAGAGATTTCAGTTACAGATTCCAAACAGGAAAAAGAATATAAGAAAATTCCTTTCTTAGATGCTCTTTCAAATATTGCCTCAGTTGCTGCACAAGCTGCTCCTGCATTAATGACAGCAGCAGAGGTTGCTAATAAACATATTATGGAAGTTGTGATTCATGGAGATTTAGCCAAAGCTGCTGATGGAAATGGTTTAAGAGCATTCTCTCGGGCTACAAATGGAGAATTTACAGAACATGCTCGTTTATATCATGCTGATTCATTATCCAACTTAGTAAATGCTGCTGCTGTCTGGCAAATTGCTTCTGTGGTAGTTGCACAAAAGCATTTAGCAGATATCAATAGAAAGCTGGAAGATTTACAGGATGGTGTAAACCGGATCAGTGACTTCCAGCAAACTGAACGTAAAACAAGAATTCAAGCGATCTTTGATAGCTTAAAAGAGAAGATAGAAATTTTAACTATCGCAAGTCCAGAACAACGCAAAGCTATTCTTAATGCCTCTATTTTATCGAAATATGATGATGATCTAAAACAGATCTACTTACACCTTAAAGCTGATTTAGAAAAATATGGCCTACAAAAAGTCGAACATAAGGAAATGTTTGGAACAGCAGACCTAAAGGTAGATATTGAGAAAAAAGTAAAAGAAGTAAATGAACTAGCTGAGCTAGCATTCCTATGTTTGAGTTTGCGTCTAATTTGCTGTCACTTTATGGATCACTTAGGAGATATGGATTCAATCAAAGAATTGATTCAACAGCGTATTGTGCAAGAGCTAGAAAATTTAACATTGTTAAATACTCAGTTAAAAGAGAGTATTACCAGTGAAATTAACTCTATGAATTCTTGGGTTAATAAAGCTCAGAAAACAGTTAGTGATAATAAGGGGATAATTGCTGCATCACTCTTAACAGTTGGTTTAGGGCCTGTGGGAGGTCTAGCTAGCGCAGCAGTAACTGCTACGGCAGCAGCCGTGACTGGTAGTGCTATGGATCAGAAATCAAAAAAACAGCCTGGTATTTTGGATAAAAGAAAACAAGAGTTACTACAGGCAGTAGAAAAATTCTCAGCGAACTTCACTGAAAAAAGTATGTTTGCGAAAGAAATAGCGGAACAAGGTATTCAAGCTTTAATGGCAAAAGAACCTCCAATCAAACTAGCTTTCCAGAAATTAGATGATCAACATCTCCTATGTTTGAATACAGGGGAAAAAATCGCAGTCTAATCCAGTATGGGTTTAAGTAGCCTTTTTGATTAAGGCTACTTTTTTCTGTATTCAATAAAATCTAGTTCAATGGCACAGCGATCTTGTGAATCTTCCAACTCAAACCATCACGTACCATTTTCACCGTGACAGCTTTAGCATCATTTGGGTCTTGAATCACCACCTCAAAGTCATTCATTGAGGTATAGCCTGCTTCATATTCTGGCTTAGGTTCTTCTTTTTCTTGGTTTGATGAATCTTGACCACCCATTGACTGCTGTGCTGATTGTTTTAGGTCCTTGCCTTTGAGCATCAAGGTCATGCCTTCAGGAGTGACAATCCCATCAATCATTTTGTCGACCATGGTTGAAGCCAGCATTGCACCTAATGCTGCAAATCCATCATTGTCTTGATTCATCAGCTCTTTAGCCATTTTGGCATTCATCTGATCTTTAAAGCTCTGACGAACGCTTGGATAGTCGATGTACTTAGAGACTGTTTCGCTATCACCTGCCTGTGCTGCTTTCTTGATGCTATTGAGTGCAAGGTATGGTGTGGCATACAGGTAGCCGCAAATCACGACTACGATTGCAATGATTGCCCCTATCAGCTTCTTATTCATGTTTCCCCCTGGATGTAAAAAAGGTGAAGCCATCAAATGACTTCACCTCAATGTTATGCAACTTCTTCTGTTTGGTATTGGACTCTGACTTCACCACTCATAAGCTTTGGTAGAAGCGTGTCTCGCAGTTTTTCTAGTGTTTGGATTTGCGCTAAATTGGCCCTTATCTTATTAAACAGGTCAGAAAATTGTTCTTGCTTCTTAACAAAATCAGCATCATTTAAAGGTAATTTCAGCTCGATCGCTTCGGCATCTTCGACTGCGACATATTCTTGGACGCTCTGTCTAGCTTTACTGCTGTAAAGGTCTTGAAAATATTGTGATCGAAGCAAGAAGTATAGGAATGCTGTATTAGTAAGGTTAGGTTTAAGTACTAACATATTATAGTGTACAGCCATAGGCATATCCCTTTTACCTAAGACAGCCACTATGCCCAACGTTCCTATGCGAGATATTAGAACATCACCTACTTCAGGCTTCCAAGCTTTATGAACTCGTTCATACTCTTCCTGAGAGATAAATGAGATTCCTTGTAAGTCGATTTGTCCATTCTTTAAATTTCTGACATTAAGGAAAGGAATACCACTCTCTAGTCTTTTAGGTTGGTAGTTCGTTCCTGGCTTTATCTGTTTAACAATATCTTTCACTTGGACAGTAAGCCAATCCTCTTTCGCATCCTCAATAAACCATTGACGAAACAGTGTTTCAGCCATGGCTTCCAAGGTCTTGTTCTGACGATGCAGTAAGTTAATCTTGTCATCTAATGATGAAAGGACTGAGGCTATGGCTTTTTGTTCAGGGAAGGATGGATAGCTTATCTCAAGCTCGTTTAACTGATCTTTTGAGACATTCGGGAAAGTTGAACCTGACGCTGAAGCCAACATAGTATCAAGGTAGTAATCGAGAATAGCTTTTACAAAGTAACGATACTCTTCCCCCTGCTTGTGCCTAATGGCAGCTAGACCACGACCAATTGCATAGTCTTCATCAGCCCAATTCATTCGCCCTGTGGTTGAACCACGAACGCAAAACAGTATGTCATTAACTTTGCTAAATCTTTTAGGATCAGTTGAGAATTGAACAGCTTTAGGATACCTAATCGTAAATTCAGTTGGACCATTTAACAAAGGTACCCCTAATCCATTGGTATTGACTGATTCGCCTGTTGGTGATTGTCCCATTACGATATCAGCAATATCTCCGAGATTCCCACTTAACCACTCGCTCATACAATCACCTTCGCCAAGTTCTCAGCAATGGCTTGATTCAGTCTGGCTTCCTCTGCAAGCTGTGCCTCAAACTCAGCTTTTAGACTGGTGAAGCGTTCCTTAAAGTCGAACTCATCTTCATCATCAGCTAAACCAACATAACGACCTGGGGTGAGTACATAATCAAGCTCAGCCACTTTCTCAAGCGGTACAGAAGCACAGAAGCCTGCAACGTCTTCATACTCACCCTCTTGGTTTCTCCAATTGTGGTAAGTGTCAGTAATTAGCTTGATGTCTTCATCAGATAACACCTTGGTTCTGCGGTTAATCAGATGACCTAAGTTACGCGCATCAATGAACAGAATCTCATTGCTGCGGTCTTTGTACTTGGTTGAACCAACACGGTCACGACGCATAAACCATAAAGCAGCAGGAATCTGTGTATTCAGGAACAGCTTTGCAGGTAGGTTCACAATACAGTCAATGACATTGGCTTCTGAAACCAAGGCTTTACGAATTTCACCCTCACCACTGGTTTTAGAGGTTAAAGCACCTTTCGCAAGGACTACACCTGCCTGACCTTTAGGACTCATGTGATAAAGGAAGTGTTGCATCCATGCGAAGTTAGCATTACCTGCAGGTGGTACACCCAATGACCAACGAGCATCTTCTTTAAGTAAGTCACCACTCCAGTCAGAGACGTTAAATGGTGGGTTAGCAATGATGTAATCCGCTTTTAGGTCTTTGTGTGCATCGTTTAGGAATGAACCTTCAGAGTTCCATTTCACATGCTCTGAGTTAATGCCACGAATGGCTAAGTTCATTTTGGCTAATCGCCAAGTGGTTTGGTTACTCTCTTGTCCATAGATGGAGATGTCATCCACTAAACCTTGATGCGACTCTACAAACTTCTCAGACTGTACAAACATCCCACCCGAACCACAGCAAGGATCGAATACACGTCCTTTGTATGGCTCCAACATTTCAACCAATAGGCTCACAATGGATTTAGGCGTGTAGAACTGTCCGCCTTGCTTACCTTCAGCCAAAGCAAACTCACCAAGGAAGTACTCGAATACATGGCCTAGCACGTCGGCAGAGCGAGATTTCGCATCGCCTAGTGCAATGTTACCAATCAGGTCAATCAGCTCTCCTAGGCTCGTAGGATCGAGATTCTGACGGGCATAAACTTTCGGTAGTACGCCCTTCAATTGAGGGTTGTCATTCTCGATGGCTTCCATTGCATCATCGACTAACTTGCCAATGTTAGGTTGTTTAGCTTGGTTTAACAGGAATGACCAACGTGCATTCTCTGGAACAAAAAAGACGTTGTATGCAGTGTATTCATCACGGTCTTCTGGGTCAGCTCCTGCAAACTCTCCCTCACCTTCTACGAGTAAGTTGTAGTGAGCTTCAAAAGTGTCGCTGATATATTTGAGGAAGATCAAACCAAGAACAACATGCTTGTACTCAGCAGCATCAATGTTCTTGCGAAGTTTGTCTGCAGTCTTCCATAACACAACCTCTAAGGGTTCTTGTTTGGTTTGCTTTGGAGCACGAGCCATAAAATCAACCTGTAATGAATAGCTTATCTAATTTTAGTAAGGGAATAGTAACCAATTATCTGTGCGTGCGTAAGCATGTAGATGACATTACTTGTCGTATATCTTTGAGATACCGAACTTATCGTAGTACTTGAATCTTGAAAGATTGGTTTTGTATTGATCAGAGATACTTGGATTGCCTCCACCTTTACTCTTACTTGGTTCAGCTTGGACAGGAAACTTGCTGTCGTTACCAAATAAGATGAGTATGTTGCTGAAACTCGCCTTTTTTTGGGAATGTGAGGATTCTCCAAAACCTTGATCAACTTCTTCTTCAATGGCTGATTAATACTTGGATTCAGCTTGTTCCATTCTGCTAATGCTTCTTCTAAAAAATCTAACTTATAGGTCATCAATATTTACTAGTAAAAAGTGTAGCAAGTTGCTACACAGTCATATAACGTCTTTTCCAAATATTTCATTCAATCGTTTTCTATTTTCTTTTACAAAATTTGGATTATTTTTTAATTTATATTTCATTTCTTTCTTAAATTCACTCATTGAACTGCCAGCTACAGCAAAATCCATTTGGAACATAATATCATTCACTATCACATTTGCTTGAGATTCAGTTAAGCACCCTTCTGTCTTAAACCACTTACTAAATTGTTTATAATTTGGGTCGTTTGCATAGATATACCAAGACCTTACAGTCATATCGAACTTCGCACCTAATTCTTTAACAAGCGCATTATCATCAAAATTGACATCTAAATAGATTTGCGTCTTATCATTAGCATTAGATACAACAGCTTCAGTGGCATGCCTATTAAGAATTTTAAATCGAACTCCAACAATAGGTCGACCTTTCTTGATGGTATCGTACTCTAATTGAAGACTAGTCCTTTCATTAATTTCTTCAATAATTTTGTCTAAAACGTATCGTCTAAAATCTACCCAACGATCGTATTTTTTCTCCCCAATATCAATTAATGCTTTGATATTCTCAAGTGAAAGTTCAACCTCATAAGAATCTTGATTAGCATACTTAAATTCATTTTTGATAAAGTATGAATACAAACTCATACTGGTTACAGAGTCCAAAGCAAATAAATCTTTCAATTGATAGGTCGTAAAATTTCCATTTGCTAAACGAGTAAAATACGGAAGTACTTCACTGGTGAAACGTATCTGCAAAGCATTTTTAGCATCATCTTCCCAACGGAGTTCACGAATAATTGGTACTACTGAGTGTACTTTTTTTACTTTACGCTTATTATCATCCACGGGCTCTTCAATTACAAAATGAGCTACTCGTGATGATAATTCTTTATAAATACGATCAATAGCAACATTAATGGAATTCTTTTTATCTAATCCTAATAGTTCGCCTAAATCATCTTTATGCAAATAAATATAAGTTTGCTCTGTAATTTCACGATCTTGATTATTCTTCTCACCATAATTCGCAACAGCCATTGCATAAAGTAGAGCCTTATACTCATTAGATGATAATTCAATTGGTCTAATCAGACGGTTACTAGTGCTGACTACTCCATTATGTCGAATATTACCAATACAATAAGGTAGATGCTCTAATTCTTCTGGTTCGTTGTGATTGCTCATAAGTGGAAAGATTAAAATATTTTCTACATGTTATACACAAAAGTGGAAGAAGATGCAAACCGCTCACTATTTTATCTTGCTTACATTAAATTAACTCAGTTTATGCCCATCAAACACCTTAAGAGTGGAAAAAGTGTCATTATTAAAGTGCAATTTTGATACTATTTAGCCTTATGGTGGAATAAATATAAAATCAAACACCTCTAAGTGACAATCCTTCCACCTTTAATAGTTCATCCGTGTCGCTAAAGCAATCAACTTGAAAGTAGAAGTAGCTTACAACACCACTAAAGTGGAATTACAACTCAAGCATTCCACCATTAAAGTGACAAACCTTCCACCATTCCGATATTCTTGATTATCAAACATCATATTATCAATTAAATTTTATACAAATAGTTTATCCACAGAATAAAAAACATCTAATGACAAGTCTTCCACCTTTATTTCAATAAAAACAAACTTATCAACATCACAAGTAGTTGAATTGTATTGTTTTAAATTAAAAAATCCACCTTAAAATAAAGCACAATGACAAGTCTTCCACCACAGTGACAAGCCTTCCACTTATCGGTGACAAACCTTCCACCTATCGGTGACAAGCCTTCCACTTATCGGTGACAAACCTTCCACTTATCGGTGACAAGCCTTCCACTTATCGGTGACAAGCCTTCCACTTTAAAAATACTATCTAGTTGTTTTTAAACAAATAAAATTTGTCTAATTATAATTAACTAATTAATACTAATTAATACTAATTAAAATTAGCTAGCTATATTTTTAAAAAAAGTTAAGAAATGTTTTTGCTAGATTTTTTGAATTTAAAAGATAAAAATATGACAAAGGAACTGTAGCAAGTTGCTACAAATATCTTTATATTAAATGAAATCAAAGTAAATTCCTTAAGACAAATATGTCAACTAAAATCATTGCTGTAGCTAATCATAAAGGTGGTTGCGGGAAAACAACTACTGTAGTACATCTCGCTTCAGAACTTGCTGAATTAGGAAATAAGGTCTTAGTAATTGATCTAGATCCACAAGCAAATGCAAGTTTACATATAGGATTAAGACACCCTAGCGAAGTTGAAACTACATCAGCTGAATTACTTATTGGTGATATAAGTCTATTATCGGAAGCATTAGAAGAAGAAACAAAATTTAAAAATGTTTCCTTAATATATGGCTCATTAACTCTTGGTAAAACTGAAGATCAATTGAAAGATGATGCACCAAGACCATCCGAGGAACTTTCAAATAAATTGGAAATTCTAGAAGGATTATATGACTACATTCTTATTGATTGCCCTCCGAGCTTAAAATTACTAACCAGCAATGCTTTAGCCGCTTCGACACATGTTATTGTTCCAATTGAATCTGGTTCACAATACGGTCTCTATGGTGTTACTGATTTAATTAATCATTTAAGTAAAATTAGAAGAGTTAACCCTGAATTAGAACTCTTAGGTGCTTTATTAATTAAACATGATGAGCGTCAGAATGTATGTAAATTAATAAAAGATGAAGCATTTAATCAAGTTGGAGAATTATTGCATACCACAATTCCAATGAGCACTAAGGTTAATCAAGCTGCAATTTTGCAACAACCTTTATTATCTGTTGATAAAAACTCAAAAGTTCGAAAAGCTTTTGAAACTTTAGCACAAGAAATTGTTCAGCGTATTGGATAATATAATTCTGGAAATATTATGGTAAGTAATAAAGAGCTATTGGCTAAACGTCTTCAGCAAAATACTCAAAAGCATCAACATGCCCAAAAGGAGCATATTAACGATGTCAAAGAGTTAAGACGTAATGTGCAAATTACAGATATTCAAGCTAGTCCTAACCAGCCTCGAAAACTCTTTAATCAACAAGATATTGAAGATTTAGCAGCATCAATTGAGGAAATTGGGCTATTACAACCAATTGCAGTTCGTAGAATAAATGATAAATATGAGTTGATTGCTGGTGAAAGACGATTGAAAGCCCACCAATTTCTCAATAAGAACACCATTGAAGTAATCATTATTGATGCATCGGATGAAGAAGTTGCTTTATTAACATTAGCTGAAAATTTAAAGCGAGAAGATCTGACAGATTATGAAATATATGTTGGATTAACTTCTTTGGATGAAAAATTAAAAAAAAATAAGCAGAAGTTAGCAAAGTCATTAGGTATGAATCGTGAAGATATGTATAAATATTTATCTTTTGAAAAACTACCTGGAGAGTTGATTGAAGATTTGGAAAAACAACCGTCATTATTAGCAAGGACCGCTGCTACAGCAGTGAAAAAGTTTCTATCAGATCATGAAGAAAACCATGAATATGCTAAAGCAGCATTATTCGAAGCATGGTCAAAATTGCTTAACAAAGAAGTTGAACAGACAAAATTGGCATCACTAGCTGAAAAAATCTTTAAGTCAAGAGAAACCAAAGAAGTTATTCAAACCTCAATTGTACATAAAATTGAATATGGTGGGAAAGTTGCTGGTAATATCAAATTTGACCATAATACATTAAAGGTATCTTTAAAAATCGGACAATTTGATGATCAAAATTTACAAGAATTAGAAACTTTGCTAAAACGAATGTTAAAGAAATAAAGTAAAAAAATAGTGTAGCAACTTGCTACACTATTTTTTTTAATTGAGTAAATTTATCTTTGTACATGACAAAAAAAGATAACTCATTGAAATAATGACATAATACTTGTTTTCTGACGACGAATATGATGACACATTTCAATGAGTTACATCTCATCTTAAACAAATATCTAAAATGGAACAAGTCACATCTAAAATGTTTTACACTGATTATGCTGGCATTAATTGTAAAACAGACATGTAACCTTTCTTCTGCATCTAAAGCCTTACCCATCAAGTGCTTACCACAATCATTTTATCGACGTGTACAACGTTTCTTTGCAGATCAGTATTTCGATTATCGTCAAATTTCTCAGTTAATTTTCAATATATTTTCATTCGATAAAGTCCAATTAACTTTGGATAGAACCAACTGGAAATGGGGAAAACGAGATATCAATCTCTTGATGTTAGCCATCGTCTATCGTGGAATAGCGATACCTATTGTTTGGACATTGCTCAATAAACGTGGAAATTCAGATACAAAAGAGCGTATTGCTTTGATTCAACGCTTTTGATTTTCTTCGGTGTTTTCCAGGAGATATACGCATTTATCATAAGTAATCGTCAGGCTATTCGTGACTCTGCGGGGTTCACGCCAAGTAAAAATATCATCTAATTCTTCGGCTGTTTCAGTGATAGGCCGATGTAGATTCTTAGGATTAAAAGCCAGCTTGGCGAACTTCTGATTGAACTCCTCAATGAAGCAGGGTAGCCAGGGATTAGCTTGCTCAATCGAACAGATACATTCCAAGTGCATCTCCTTGATCAGACGATCCTGAAGGGTTCTGTTAGCACGTTCCACACGGCCTTTGGCCTGCGGTGAATTAGCGAAGATGATATCGATATTCAGGGTGCTGAGTACACGTCCAAACTAGGTAATCTGGGTGTCTTTCTTGCTGCTTTGATTCACTCTTAAGACTGAATGTTTGTCGCTGTAAAATGCTAAAGGCTTACCGTGCTGTTCGACATATAAGCGTGTTGAAATCATATAGTCAAAGGTTGATTCTGACTCACAGAAGCGTAAATGCTGCAATTTTCCTGTAGCATCATCGATAAACACCAGCAGACAGCATTTAGCAGCGCGTCCTTCAAACCAGTCATGGTGTGAGCCATCAATTTGGATCAGTTCACCAAAGCAATCCCGGTTGTAACGAGGCTGATACGGGCGTTTCAGGCGCTTGGATCGAGGCATCCATAAGTCAGCTGCAATCATCCAAGAACGCAGGGTTACTACTGAAAGATCGAATCCATGTACAGTGGTGAGCTTTTCATGCGCTAAAGTGGGTCCGAAACCATGGAGTTGGTCAGAAACAATATTGAGGCACTTGAGTTTGAGTTCTTCAGGAAGTTTAGAATTGCTGATTTGGCCACGACCGGCATGGGCTAATGCAGCTGGACCTTGGGCTTTGTATTTCTGCAGTACGCGTCTGATCTGACGTTCTGAAATATGAAGTAGCTGAGCAGCCTGGGATTGAGTTATGCGTTGATCGCAGATTTCCTGCAAGACCGACAATCGTTTAAGTTCTTTATCCGACATAGACACCAACATATCAAACCGTCCGCTAAGGAAATTGCAGAAGTGCATATTCTAAAAGCGGACATTTTTACTTTGGAGAAACCGGACATTTCTATTTTGGAGTTACAGTTCTTTAAAAAATTATTTTTTTTCATATAGTTAAAAATTTTCAACCACCCTAAAAAACAGCAAAAGGCCGATTTTGAAACAAGTCGGCTTTTTATTCAGCGAAATTGTCACTTTCAGCCAATAAAATTGACCAAAAAAAAGTCTATTCAGCTTGAGCGATACAATTATGTGATACATTATTATATATACAAATTTGAATGTTTTTTATGGAACAGTATTTCGAATGGGATGAGGAAAAGAATCGAAAGAATCAGAAAAAGCATGATATCTCTTTTGAAACTGCAAGCCTTGTTTTTGAAGATCCTCTACGGATCTCAATCCAAGACAGACATACCAATGGGGAAGAGCGTTGGCAAACCATTGGTAAGGTTAAAGGCGTACTGATGTTATTAGTCGCTCATACCATCTTTGATGAAGATGACTGTGAAATCATACGAATCATTAGTGCAAGACAAGTAACCAAAGCGGAGCGCAATCAATATGAGCATGGTTAGATATACACGCGAAGAGCTGAATGAAAATTTCAGCAACAAACAAGATGCTGAAGTTGAACACTTGATTGCTAAGGGAACGATTCCTGACGATCAGCTAGATCTATCAGATATTCCTGAAATTACAGACTGGAGTAATGCTATTCGTCATGGGCAATTTTTTCGTCCATTGAAGCAACAAACGTCAGTTCGTCTTGATGCGGATGTATTAGCATGGTTAAAAGCACAAGGAAAAGGTTATCAAACACGTATGAATAAAATTCTGCGTGAAGCAATGCTAAAAGATTTAAAAAATCATTAATAAAAATGGGAGCTTAGGCCACTACTGTCCCACAAATATCACAAGAAGAACCTCAATTGAGGTTCTTCTTGTTTTCGCCATTTTTTATCAGGCACAAAGAGTGACCTTAAAAGTTTCCTTTCAAATAAATTGACCTGAATAATTCTCAGTAAACGCTGAACACTCCATCCTTCTTGTGCCATGTGTTTAGCGAAGTTCACCAGCAAATAGGCAATTAATGCAATCCATATTTGCGTTTGTATCGCATTGCGGCTTCGACCTAGAAATGACTTCAGTTTTAAATTCTGCTTGATGGCTTTAAAGAATAACTCAATCTTCCAGCGATCTTTATAAATTGCAGCAATGGTGGATGCTGCCAGATGAAAGTTGTTGCTCAGAAATTCGAATGTTCTTTTCTTATCTGTATCATAAAACTCTATACGTCTTAATAATTCAGGTGCGCCTCTTTTCTTGGCATGCGCACTACTCAATTCAATACATTCATCCGCAATAATCCCTTTAGTCGCTAATACGCTGCGGCTTGATTTAACTTGATAAACTGTCTTTGGGCGTAGCCGGGTTACAAAGCTGACGTTCTGAAGTGTCAACTGAGCAAACCATTGATAATCAACATATCCTTTATCAAAGACGATAATGCTGCCAGCAGGAAATTTAAATGCTCTGCCTTGCACCATATCATTTTCAATACCATCCCCAAGCGCTACAAATTCAGGAATGGTATTGCTGTGATTTAAGCCAACACTGAGTTTAATACTGGCTTTGGATTCATGCACTTTTGCCCATGCGCACAATGACAGTGAAAGATCAATATGACTGGCATCTAGTGAATACAGCGGATTTTTGAATCTAAATTTATGTGCAGTTTTAGAGTTTTCACAGCGCTGAAGCAGCTGTGTGAACAATTGCTGATACAGGCTGGCGGGCTGTTCTTCGTTGAGTCTTGCTAAGGTGCTTCGCGCAATTCTCTTCGCGCCAAGATGATAGAGCTTTTCCTGCTGGGATTCGAGATTGGATTGAATGTCTCTTAAGCTTTGCCGACAAGAAAGTTGGGACATCAATATGGCAACAAACTGATCCCAGCGGGTGGCTGATCTTAATTTTTGCCCAGAGTGGTGCAGTTTAGCCAGACGTTCAAAATCTTGTCTTAGAATGGGTTTGAGTAATTGATGAAATACGGTATTCTGATGTGACAAAACCTGAGTCCTTTATAGTTAAAGTGTTTGTTTGCACTCATATTTTAACTATTTAGACTCAGGTTTTTTTATTTAAAGCAAACTATGGGACAGTAGTGAGCTTAGGCTCCCATTTTTAATTTAGTATAACGTGTATTATGCTAATTTTCTCTGTAAACGACAAATTTCATAGGGCCCTTGTCCTATCAGGCTTTTTCTTTCTTAAAATTGCGAGCACTTTCTTAAATTCTTCTTTTTTCCAAAACCAATCAAGCGTAGAATAACCATTTGAACATAGTCCAAACCGTAGCGAAATAAACTTATTGAAAGTCGTCCATGCTTCTTTATTTTTATCGCTTTTTTTCGATCATGTTGCCATTCACCTGTTAAATAGCACCAACAGAAACCGATAGCTAGCACTGCTATCAATTTCTTGACTCGTCTAGGGTCTGTTAAACGAGTATTTTCAAGATTGAATCCACGTCCTTTGAGACAACTAAATAAGGTTTCGATTTCCCAGCGTAATGCATAATCACCAATAGCAGAAGCATTAAACATAGGAGAAACAACAAGTAAAAGTTCTCCATCTTCTAATCGTAGCGCACTAATATACAGTTTCACTCGACCAACCCAAATACGTCGTTTACGACATTCTGTTTGACCAACTTGAAGATGACGAAATAAATCACTAATTTTATGATTCTTGGCTAAGTGATTGTTCACAATAAAGTTTTTTAACACGTATACAGAAGTGAATGTCATTTTCAATTCACCATGTAAACCATTTCTCACCGATAAATTCTCTGTCTGCGAACACATTCACAATACGATCTTTACCAAAAATGGAGATAAAGCGTTGAATCAAAGCAATACGCTCTTTTGTATCTGAATTGCCACGTTTATTGAGCAATGTCCAAACAATAGGTATCGCTATTCCACGATAGACGATGGCTAACATCAAGATATTGATATCTCGTTTTCCTCATTTCCAGTTGGTTCTATCCAAAGTTAATTGGACTTTATCGAATGAAAATATATTGAAAATTAACTGAGAAATTTGACGATAATCGAAATACTGATCTGCAAAGAAGCGTTGTATACGTCGATAAAATGATTGTGGTAAGCACTTGATGGGTAAGGCTTTAGATGCAGAAGAAAGATTACATGTCTGTTTTACAATTAATGCAAGCATAATCAGTGTAAAACATTTTGCATGTGACTTGTTCCACTTTAGATATTTGTTTAAGATGAGATGTAACTCATTGAAATGTGTCATCATATTCGTCGTCAGAAAACAAGTATTATGTCATTATTTCAATGAGTTATCTTTTTTTGTCGTGTACAAAGATAAATTTTATAAACTCAGCATGAGACCAGTCGAGTAAACTTATCAAACGAAGTATTCATTAATTCTGCTCTTCAAGAGCATCTACATACTCAAACAAGTCACTCATCGTACAGTTAAAGTATTTACATAACTTATCAGCGACTGGTAATTCAATACGTACAGCACGGTCATAATACATACTTGTGAGCGTATTGCGATTGATACCTGTTGCATGCACCACCTCACTTAATTTTAAAATTTTTCTATCGCCCATGAGCCTAGATAACTTACAAGTAATCATATTTAAATTAAATTACAAAAAAATAACTTGCTGCGGGTTATTTTGAGTTGTTGCCTGAGTAATACTTTGCTAAAATTAACCTACAGCAGGTTATTACAACTTATAGAAAGTATATTTTATCCATTTCAACTAAATTATAACTTTTTAAATATAAGGATTGAACCTGCATTAGATTATTTTGTGGAGATGACCGCCGTGCTACCGAATGAGTTATTGATCAGCCAGCAAGCTCGTGACTTAGGAAACCAATTAATTAAAGAAATGAACATCAATAGAAGTTACGGAATGGCTAATTTTCTTGGAGTAAATACTTGCTATGATAATCATCAGGCTGTACTTATTTGGACATTTCAACTTCTTGAAAGGAAACCCACCTTAAACGAATTAGCAGAAATTAAAAAATATTTTCTTTTAATCTTTCCAGATAGTGTTTATCAATTAGCCTAAGTTGTTTTTAAAAATTAGACCTCTTGCGAAAGTAAAAACCACCTCAATTTGACATCCTCCCCGACCTAAAGTTATCTATATCACAAATTAAATAACAACTAATAATCAAATACCTATACTTTAATTACAGTAATCAAAGTATAGGTATTTTACTTTTCATAGAGTTCGCCATAAGCTATTTCTAACTGAGATTTTAGCTCTTTATTTTCATTTTCAAGTGCTTTAATTTTAGCTTGTAGAGTTGTAATTATTGCATCCTTTGATGCCTCTGATCTTGATTGGCTTTTCTTCGGTGGTGACTTATGGCTACCAGATTGCTTTTCACATAAGAGTTTAATCCGTTCCAATATAGGTTCATTTTTGTAAATCCACTGACGAGATACTCCTGCATATTCAGCAACCTTAGCTACACTAATTTTTTCATTTGCTTTGATTAAGTCGGATATTGCAAGTTCTGCTTTCTTATTTGCCTCAATCGCTTTTTGCTTGGCTTTCTGAGTGACCATCTCTGTATTGCGCTTATGCGTCATTATGAGCCTCTAATGGTTCAATGATTTTGATTAAGTTCTGCTTTAGCTTTTCATTCATTTCAATTTGGCGAGTCCATCCTTTTTGTTTGGCTGTGTCCAAGATAGAACATGTGCGTTCTAATTGCTCCTTATGTTGGTCAAGATACCTAGAATCTGTCCTAAAATTCCCACATGTAAGGCAAGCGTTTGCTTTATCGCATGTTTGTACTACTGGCATAGCACAAAGACCATTAGGCAGAGCTTGAGCAGATATATGACGCTTTAGCCACTGAGCATCTACGTTATCAGCTCCCAAAGAAATGTCCCTAGCTATGGACTCACTATCAACAATATTACCTGCCACATCAACCATAACCCCTTTAAACTTTGCGAACTCTCGCTTCATGGTTGAATCCATAATATGAGCGTATGTACTCGTCATAGTAGGGGTTTCATGTCCTAGATAACGCTGAATTATATGCTGAGGTACACCATTATTTATCATTCTCGTTCCAACCGTGTGGCGGAACATGTGAGTGGTAAAATGAAATATTTTTCCATTATCACCTATGATCTTTGCTTTATCCGCTACACGGTTTATTTGCTCAATGATTGTGCGTGTTTTATATGGCATTCCAGCTCTAAGGTTCTTTTTATTTGAGCTAGACTTTAACTCCATTGGAAACAGCCATTCGCAGGAATTTCCATAAATAGAAATTACATATTCCATTTGTTCTTTAAAAACATTGTATGTCTCAACTGTAATTGGAATAGTATGTTCCTTATTCATTTTTTCCTGATTTGTATACAAAAAATAATCACCATTATTATCAGCTATAAGACAGTTCCATTTGAGAGTTAATAATTCTGAAATACGCATACCACACTCTTGCAGAACAAGAAGCAGACGCATTACAGATGGCTCAAACAAGTTAATATGTTGATTTAGTTGAGTCATTACTGATTCAGGAATAAATCTTGGTAATGACTTTGGCACTCTTGGTATATCTTCTGAGTAAATAATGTTGGAATTTTCAATATTTATCCATGACTCACGGGTTGCCAACTCGATAAATAGCTTAATATTTAGAACATGTTTTTTTATAGTTGCATTAGGGTTTGTTGAGAATTAACAAAGGGTACTGATGAATTTATAATAGTACTATGGATAGATACATACTTACTGATGCCCAATGGGCAAAAATGGAACCTTTTTGCCTAGGTAAAGTGACCGATCGAGGTCGTAGTGGAAAAGATAATCGATTATTTTTAGAAGCAGTCCTATGGATTGCCCGTACAGGCAGTCCATGGCGTGATCTACCTGCTCATTTTGGTAAATGGAATACCGTCTTTAAAAGATACCGTGACTGGGTGAAAGCTGGTGTATTTGAAACTATTTTTGCATCTGTAAATGAAGATGTTGATTTGGAATACGCCATGATTGATGGAACGATTGTTAAAGTTCATCGACATGGGCAAGGTGCAAAAGGGGGACTTTCAAACAGTCTATAGGTAAATCTCGAGGTGGAATGACCTGTAAAATTCTTGCCTTAGTGGATAGTCTAGGCAACCTCATTAAGTTTCGATTAATGCCTGGTCAATATCACGATTTAGTAGAAACCAAACATTTAATCGAAGATGTTGATTTTCAGGCATTACTAGCGGATAAAGCATTTGATGCAGATTGGCTCATCCAAGAACTCAATGAACGTAAAGTGAAAGTGGTGATCCCACCTAAATCTAATCGAAAAGTAATGAGAGCATTTGATACGATTATGTATAAATGGCGTCATCTCATTGAAAACTATTTCTGTAAGTTAAAAGAATTTAAACGTATAGCGATGCGTAGTTGTAAAACAGATACGAGTTTTGAAGCCATGATTCAATTGTGCGCGAGTTTAATTAACTCTCGGTAATTCTCAACAGACCCTAGCCATTACTTAAATAATCACCCCACCACTGCATCATTTCAGTCCGCTGGGCTAAATAGTCAGCGTGATTATAGCTGGCACGGGTACGGTTCTTATCAATATGTGAAAGTTGTGCCTCAATCCAATTATCTTG
>NZ_JANJEP010000016.1:0-50578 GCF_044778325.1 Acinetobacter sp. BD54
TCAATTACTGACTTAAATTTCGCTCAAATAAACTTCGAGTAATTTAAACCAATCAATCAATGAAAATTATTTCGATTAATCAATCAGTAAAAATCCACACAAGTTGTTCTTCAATTCTCTTAATGATTTTTCTGCTCCTCATCAGAGACAGAATTCAACGCAATACAAAACCTTCATCTTAACCCTGTAAGCTAAGATATTCTCGTGTATCGCGTCGGGATGAGTGCATTATAGGGAAAAAAAACCGGTACGCAAGCACTTTTATAAATATGCGCGCTCGACCGGTTCTTTTTCAGCCAAATAAAATTTTAAAAATAATTAAATAACTGATTTATATAGTTAATTTATTTTTGAAAATTTTTGATTTTTATATCTACTATCTTTATAGGCTGTTTTGGTACGTTTTGATGCATGCCATAGTTTGATGTAGGAGCCTGAACAATACGGTCAACTACATCCATTCCTTTGACCACTTTACCAAAAACGGCATATCCAGGATTTCCTGGTGAACGGTTAAGAAAGTTATTGTCTGCAACGTTTATAAAAAACTGGCTAGTTGCTGAATCAGGATTTGAAGTACGGGCCATCGCCAAAGTACCCCGTGTATTTGCAATACCATTTCCTGCTTCGTTTTTAATAGGTGCTCGTGTTGTCTTTTCCTGCATGTTCGCAGTCATTCCGCCACCTTGAGCCATAAATCCTGGAATGACACGGTGAAAGATGGTCTCTTTATAAAAACCAGATTTTATATAGCCTTTAAAGTTATTCACACTCATTGGTGCTTTATCATCGTATAACTCTATTTCGATGTTGCCTAAATTTGTTTGCATCTCAACTAAGGTATTCGCCCACACTGAGTGACTACTTACTCCTAAACACAACAACATCAGTAATTTTTTCATATTACCCTACAACAACTTTATAAATAATTAACCGTTAAATCTAATCGCCTACGGCAAACAATTCTAGTGAGTATTTATTAATAGCTTTATATAGCTTTTATATTAATCCACGTTCCACGTGAAACATGGATTAATCAGCTTACTTAACTATTTTTATCCCAAAACTTTCTAAAGTTTTTACTAATTTCGATCGTATAACGTTTTGCTTTTCTAGAAATCGGAGTCAGGTTAATAAAGCCATGAGTCTGATCCGGAAATTCTTCATAATACATTTTCACGCCATTTTGTCTTAACTTATGACTATATATTTTAGCTTCATCATGTAAAACATCATGCCCCGCTGTAATCACAAAAGCGGGCGGGTTTTTCTTTAGATTGCCATAGGTAGGTGAAATTATTGGATCATCAAGTTCTACATTATGATGAGTTGCATAATACTGTGTGACATAGTCAATATCAGTATTTGTTAAGACTAACCCTTCGTTATAAGCATAAAATGAAGGATGTCTACTTTTGAAGTCGACTGTAGGATAAATCAATAATTGTGCCTGCGGAGCATAAGCTTTATTTACTGATCTTTGCGCTACAACAGTACTAATATTTCCGCCAGCACTATCCCCTGCGACAGCAATTCTACTTTTTAATATTTTTAATTGTCTGCGATTTTGATAAACCCAAGCTAATGCATCTTCACACGATTGAATTAAATGTTGTGGTGAAACTTCAGGTGCTAAAGGATAGTCGATACTGAGCACCTGTACTTTTGCATATTTTGCTAATAAGCGACAAACCTCATCATGAGTATCCAAACCACCTACAACAAAACCACCTCCATGATAGAACACGATTAAGGGCAGTTTTTTGTTAGGGGCAGGATGATAATGTCTAGCAAAGATAGTCCCGCTTTGTAGGGGTAAGCGAATATCTTCTACTAACTCAATATCAGTTGGTTTTTGGCGTATGGCCTGCATTTGTGCATCGAATGCTCTTCTTGATTCAATTGGGTCTGAACCAATAAATCCCACTCTCCCCTGTTTAATTTGCACAGCCATCATGCATTTCGTAAATGAATCGAGATCTGGATATTGATAAGAGTATCCTAAAATTTTAGCGAGAGACTCTTGAGCTAGTCGAGGTAACCTATCAAGTGCTCGAGCAGCAGGACCTTGCCCCTTATCTAGCAATGTTTGAATTTTTTGATTAAATGCTGTCATGCCTGTCTCCTTGAATCCCTCTTATCCTTCATATTTTCTACAGAATTCTTTGTTGTTTGACTATATTCGCATACAACTCATGCAATCAAGATACAAAGGTAAAAACCAATCTACGCTAATCTGATTTATAGCAAATGTCATTAACAAATCTGTCGTTTAAAACAGGACTTTTTTGCCAATTATTGTTAACAGACAAAAAGAGGTACTGCTATGTCAGCAAAACTAGTTGTTACTTTGTTAGCAACCAGTCTTTTAACTGTAGGCTGTGTTGCTTATACAGATGATCCTTATTATCGCGGTGGTTATGGTTACCATGATCATGATGACGATCGTTATGACCGTAACGATGGACGTCGATATAGTGAGTGGGAACGCAAACGTTGGGAAGAGCGTAAAAGATTATATGAACAACAACGCAAAGATATTCGTGAACAGCAAAAGGACCGTCGTGAATGGGAAAAACGACACCGTGAATGGGAGAAGAAACGCTTAGAAGACCGAGATCATGATCATAGAGATTATCGTCATGATGACTAAACATACTACTTCTATATAAAAAGCCCCAAAGCAATAAGTCTCTTGGGGCTTTTTTGAGGAATATAAATTCTCTCTAATTTATAGAAAAATGAGTAGCAGCTCATTTCATATATGTATCGGCATCTTGAACATATACGTTCTATAAACTCATATCTCTTATTTTTAGCAGCAAATTACTGAGCAGTTGCAGAGCCTGAAACTCAACCAGAAGCGCCAGCATCAACTTGACCTGGTTGAGCTTGACCAGAAACACCTGCATCTACACCAACACCAGCTTGTACGCCAGATGGGCTAGCACTTGTTTGAGCAGAACCAGAAGCGTTTAAACCAGCTTCTGATGCACAACCAACAGCTGTAAATGCAACACCAGCAAGTACTACAGAGATAAGACCTAATTTTTTCATGATAGCTTTCCTTTCATTACGACAAACATTTAAATGCAAAGTTCATCTTCGCGCTGCCTATAATTCACAATTTTTTTTCTCAACGTGCGTATCATTGGTTGTCTTTTGTAGTAATAGCGGTACAAATTCTGCAATTTTTTATTAAAATTACTTTCTTAAATCAACTATATTATTTTATAAATGAAACTATAGATAAGCACTTGTTTAATTTTATCAATTTTTTATTTTTTCTCTATTTGACAGATATATTCAAAATATTTCCCTTTATAGAAACGCAATACAAGTTGCGTAGATTGTTACAGAGCTTTTTGACTTTTAAAATCGATTTTTCTCTAAGAAAGCCGTGAATTGTCACGGCTTTCTTGAAAGTTAATATGGCTTAAACATTAGATTATGGCCACTGCATTTCACCTTTTACCACTTTAGCGCCGAGCTCTAAGCTATCAACACTTTGAAGCGTTGGGTATTGCTTCTGCATGAGCTTGCTCAGCTCAGTAGCATTTTTAGTTGCTTTAGCTGCTTTTTCATAACTATTTAAATAGTTAATCGAAAAGTTAACAGCATCTAAACCTTGTGGAGCTCCCTCAACCATATGAGCAGGTACAACAATTTTAGGTTGCAGTGCTTTGATGCTTTCTAAAGATTGAATGACTTCCACACGATCTTTGGTTTTAGGTGTATCTGCCATCCATAAATGAATACCTGAAGATACCGGAATACCACCCACAACTGCTTTTGCAGAAGGAACCCATAAATAAGTAAGCTCTTTTTTACCTTTAATCTCGATTGATTCATTCTCAAGTTTTAAAGTTTTAGCAGTGTAAGCTTGAGGCACAATAATTTGGCTAGGTGCATTTGCACCCATTTGTGGCCCCCAATATTTAACTTTAAGCGCTTGAGTATCCTGAATATGCTTTACTGTTTCCGGCGTAGCAATGATCTGTACATTCGGGAAATACTGTTTAAATACATCTAAGCCGAAATAATAGTCCGGGTCGCCATAGCTTACGAAAATAGTTTTTAATGTTTTACCGCTATCGAGAATATTTGCAGCAATACGTAATGCTTCAGATTTTGAGAATTGTGCATTAACCAGTAAAACTTCTTTGTCGCCTTCTATTAAGGTTGAGGTGACACCAAAGTGCTCTGGTTTAGCCAGAAAACTCTGAATTTTCAGATCTTGAGCAAAAGCTGACTGAGCCATAGTTAATGCCGTAGCAGTAGCAAGTGCGGAAGCGGATAATTTAAATAATCTCATTAGGTATTCTCCTGTTTCATGAAGAACACTTTAAATTGCAATTTATGTAAGATAAACGCACTAATTTAAGATAAACTGTTGCATATATTGTAATAATAGCTAGGCATATGGATACTTTAAAAGCCATTCAGGTCTTTGTTTCTATTGCACAACATGGCAATTTAACTAAAGCCGCAGAGCATCTCAATTATTCTCGTGCAATGGTTTCGCGTTATCTTGAGCACCTTGAACATACGTTCTCAACTCGACTATTTCAGAGAAATACCCGAAAAATATCTCTTACACCCGCAGGTGAAAAAGCTCTGCTCTACTGCGAAAATATTTTACAGCAGCAACAACTTTTGCAAGAACTCGCAGCGCCTGAACAACACAACGGTACAATCCGTTTTACATGCGGATTATTTCTATTTGAACTTGGGGTTGCGGAATGTATTCGGCAATTTAAGAGACAGCATCCTCATATTCAGTTTGATGTGTACCTGACTGAAAGCACGATGGATCTTATAGATGCACAAGTGGACTTGGCACTACGCATTACTCAAAAAGTCGCAGATGGTTTAATTGCACGGCCAGTTTGTCAAATTGAATCCGTTTTCTGTGCTCATCCTGATTATTTAAAACAGCACAGTCCCCTACTCCATCCTCGTCAACTCATTCAACACGAATGTATTGCACATCATAGCCAGCATCAATTCTGGACACTTTTTGATAATGAACAACAACCTCAAAACTATCCTCTAAATGTCACTTTTAAAAGTAATGATGTGAATGCACTTTACGATATGTGCTTACATGCACAGGGAGTCGCAATGTTGCCTACATTATTAGTTGAGAAAGATTTAAAAGAAAAACGCTTAAAAGCTTTATTTAAAAATTTTACGGCCCCCGAGTTAAGTTTGTCGGTCGTGTATGCTTCTAGACAACATTTACCCCGAATCACTCAAGAATTTATAGCTTTTATGATCGAAAATTTAGATTTTTACTTAAAACCGCAAAATTAAAAGCTTTAAATTGCCGTGTACGCTTGAATTTTTAGGCAATGCCCATACTTCATCCCTATTAATGAATTACAGCATATGCATGGCAGTTCAGGTTTTACACAGTAAATACTGATGCCAAAAAGGACTGTACATGTTTAAAAACCCATTTAAACGGAGATCATCAATGGCTAATGAGCAAAACGAGCAAGCTCAAGACATTCAAAATGAGCAAGTTGAGCAATCTAACGAGCAAACTCAGGCTGAAGGTGTAGAGCAAGCAAACGACGTTACCGTTGAATCTTTACAAGCGCAAATCACTAAACTAGAAGAAAATCTTAAGCTTGAAAAAGCTCGTACTGCCAATGCAGTTTACGAAGCACAAAAAAGTGTAGAGCGTATTCAGCGTGAGTCTGAGAAGCATAAAGAGACTGTGCTTGAGAAATTTGCAAAAGAATTGTTGGACTCTGTCGACAATTTAGAACGCGCAATTCAGGCAGCTGGCGATGAAGAAACGCCTGTACTTGAAGGTGTTAAGTTAACCTTAAAGTCACTTTTAACGACTCTTGAGAAATTTGGCGTTGTAGAAGCTGATACTCAAAATGGTTTCAACGCAGATTTACACCAAGCTGTTGGCATTGATCCAAATGCAAAAGCAAATGAAATCGGTACCGTTTTACAAAAAGGCTATACCTTAAATGGCCGCTTATTGCGCCCTGCTATGGTTATGGTTGGTCAATAAAATGAGCAAAAGCAAAGCATCTCTTTGCTAAAGCCCAAGAATTTGAGAGTTTTTTGATTTTTTTTCATAAAAATGCTTGAAAAAAACTGATTGACTCTCATATCGAATAACAAGCAAAAACATTGCAACAGAATTTTAGAGGAACACACCAAATGGCAAAAATTATTGGTATTGACTTAGGTACTACCAACTCATGTGTTGCTGTACTTGAAGGCGATAAAGTAAAAGTAATCGAAAACGCAGAAGGCGCACGTACAACTCCATCGATCATTGCGTATAAAGATGGCGAGATCTTAGTGGGCCAAAGCGCTAAGCGTCAGGCAGTAACAAACCCTAAAAATACATTATTCGCGATCAAGCGTTTAATTGGTCGTCGTTATGAAGATCAAGCAGTACAAAAAGACATCGGTCTTGTACCTTATAAAATCATCAAAGCAGACAACGGTGATGCTTGGGTTGAAGTAAACGATAAAAAACTAGCACCTCAACAGATCTCTGCTGAAATCTTGAAAAAGATGAAAAAAACTGCAGAAGATTATTTAGGTGAAACAGTAACTGAAGCGGTAATTACCGTTCCTGCTTATTTTAACGATGCTCAACGTCAAGCAACTAAAGATGCGGGTAAAATCGCTGGTTTAGATGTTAAACGTATCATTAACGAACCAACTGCTGCTGCACTTGCGTTCGGTATGGACAAAAAAGAAGGCGACCGTAAAGTTGCAGTTTACGACTTAGGTGGTGGTACATTCGACGTATCTATCATTGAAATCGCGGACCTTGATGGCGACCAACAAATTGAAGTGTTATCAACTAACGGTGATACTTTCCTTGGTGGTGAAGACTTCGATAACGCGTTAATTGAATACTTGGTTGAAGAATTCAAGAAAGAACAAAACGTAAACTTGAAAAACGATCCACTTGCGTTACAACGTTTGAAAGAAGCTGCTGAAAAAGCAAAAATCGAGCTTTCTTCATCGAATGCAACTGAAATCAACCTTCCATACATCACTGCTGATGCGACTGGTCCTAAACACTTAGTGATCAACGTAACTCGTGCAAAACTTGAAGGTTTAGTTGCTGATTTAGTTGCTCGTACTATTGAACCTTGTAAGATTGCACTTAAAGATGCTGGTCTTTCGACTTCTGACATCTCTGACGTCATCTTAGTTGGTGGTCAGTCTCGTATGCCACTTGTACAACAAAAAGTACAAGAATTCTTCGGTAGAGAGCCACGTAAAGACGTGAACCCTGACGAAGCAGTTGCAATCGGTGCTGCAATTCAAGGTGCTGTATTGTCTGGTGACAAGAACGACGTATTGCTTCTTGACGTAACACCTTTAACTTTAGGTATTGAAACAATGGGTGGTGTATTAACACCAATCATTGAGAAAAACACAACGATTCCTGCGAAGAAATCACAAGTGTTCTCTACTGCTGCTGATAACCAACCAGCGGTAGATATTTCAGTTTACCAAGGTGAACGTAAGATGGCTCAACAAAACAAATTGTTGGGTAACTTCCAGTTAGGTGACATCCCACCTGCTCCACGTGGTGTGCCACAAATTGAAGTATCTTTCGATATTAACGCTGACGGTATCTTGAAAGTGTCTGCAAAAGACAAGAGCACTGGTAAAGAGCAATCGATCCAGATTAAGGCAAACTCAGGTTTATCTGATGCTGAAATCGAAGCGATGATTAAAGATGCAGAAGCAAATGCTGAAGAAGACCGTAAGTTTGAAGAACTTGCAAAAGCTCGTAACGAAGCTGATGCATTAATTTCAAGCTCAAACAAAGCTGTTAAAGATCTTGGTGACAAAGTGACTGAAGATGAAAAAACAGCGGTAAATACAGCAGTTTCTGAACTTGAAGCAGCAACAAAAGAAAATGATGTTGAAGCAATCAAAGCGAAAACTGAAGCTTTACAAAACATCTTAATGCCGATCACTCAACGTGCTTATGAACAAGCGCAACAAGCTGGCGGTGCTGAAGGTTTCGACCCAAATGCATTCCAAGGTGGTGATGCTGGTCAACAAAAAGCAGACGATGGCGTTGTAGATGCTGAGTTCACTGAAGTAAAAGATGACAAAAAATAATTTGTCTCTTTAAAAAAGACCGCGCGAAGGCGCGGTTTTTTATTATTTACAAAAAATAACAATAATATTTTTTATATATTTCCATGAACTTAATAGGCAAAATAGTCAATTATAAAAATTAACTATTTATTATTTATAGATATTTTAAAAAATTAAAATCACTGTTATGTAATCCATTAATTTTTCCATTAATGCCAAACACATATATTTATTTATTCTCTTTCTTTAGCAATTTCACAAAACAATCGCTATCTCTGGTCATTTTTATCACTTTGACGAATAAGGATTACATCCTAACAATAAGAATTTATTTATATTTTTATTTTTGCCATGAAAAAATTTCTATGGTGGGGAATAAGTTTATACTTCAGTATAAGCTTACAGGTAACTGCTTTTGCTCAAAGCAATTTATCAAATATTTCTTTTAATCAGCCTTTAAAATATAGGATTGATTATATAGATCCACGTTTTGAATTAACGAAAGAACAATTTATTCAAATTGGTAAAGAAGCAGCTGAAATTTGGCAAAAAGAAACTGGGAAAACCTATTTTATTTATGATTCTCAAGCAGAGCTTACTATTAATTTAGTATTGGACAATCAACAAGCTACTCAAAATGAAAGAAAAAATAGTATAAATGAGCTATTAAAGCAGCAGGAAGAATGGAGAGAGAAAAATAAAGCTATTCTTTTATTTAAACAACAAATTGATCAGGAAACTTCTCTTTTGAATAAAGAAAAAGAGAATCTCAAGTATAAATTCGAACAATATCAAAAAGATGTATCTCTTTTTAATCAAGGAAACTATGGGCAATTTACTCAAAGCAGTTTAAACAAACGCCAAGCTGAGTTAAGCCAGCTTTCGTTAGAATTACAAACAAAGTTTTCTCAACATAGCAATAAAATAGAAATGCTTAATAGACAAATTAAGCAAATAAATCAACAACAAAACCTGCTTAATCAATCTATTGAGCAATTTAATTTGAGCACGACTTCTGGCTCAAAGACTTTTCATAAAGGCTTGTTTAGTCAAAACCAAATTCAGATTTATGGCTTTACTTCATTCGATGATCTGCGCCTAACACTTGCTCATGAGTTTGGACATGCATTAGGTTTAAAACACACCGATGATCCTAAGTCTTTGATGTACCCTCTTTTAAGAGAGCAAGATATTCATAACTTCAAATTAACAAATTCAGATTTAGATCTATTGGCTACATTATATGGTTCAAATGACGAAAATCATTAAAACTAACTGATTAAATAAACTAAATAAAATAAAAACTATTCAATTTTTACTAAAAAATAATTTGGCATTTGGTAAAAAATAATGAGACACAAGTCTCATTATTTTGTCTAAATTGTATATTTTTTGATTGATTTTTCATTTTATATTCTTATAATACGTTTTTTTCAAATCTCCCCCCTTTGATTATGCGTTTAACTTCTTTGTTATTAGGCATGGCCTTTGCTTTTTCTAATTTTCAGGCTAATGCTAATCTTGCAACTCCCCTACACACCCAAGTTCAGCAAAAAAATGTTCAACATTTGACATATAAAATTGCTGAAGTTGACCCTCGTTTTGGTTTAAGTCAAGAGCAATTGATCCAGATTACACAGCAAGCTGCTGATATTTGGAAAGAAGGTACAGGTAAAAATTACTTTACTTATGACCCAAATGCAAAGTTAGAAATTCGTCTTGTATACGATGACAGCCAAAATCGTTCAGCAGAGCGTCAAAAAATCGCTTCTCAGTTCAAACAAGACCAACAACGTGTAATTGATGAGCAACAACAAATTAAACAGTTGAAGCAAAATTTAAGTCAAACTCAATCGGATCTTGAAAATAAAAAACAGATCTTAAATGAGAAATTGAAGAATTTTGATCAACAGATGATGCAGTTTAAGGAAGGAAAATTAGCACCTGAATACACTGCAAAATCACTTTCGAAAACTCAGAAAGATTTACAGAAACAGACAGTTGCTTTAAAGAAAGATATCGCTGCTTATAATCAGCAAGCTGCAGACTTAAATAAAAAGGTTACTCACTTTAACCAGATTAATGATGAATTCAATCAATCATTAAATCAGTTTAAGCAAAATGCCCAAGCTGATGTATTTAAGAAAGGTATTTATAACGGTAAACAAATCATGATCTATGAATATAGTTCTATTGATGATCTACGTTTAACAATTGCTCATGAATTAGGCCATGCACTTGGCTTAAAACATAGTGATCAACCGGGCGCTTTAATGTACTCAGTTCGAAAAGATAGCGATAAAAAAAGTAATATTTTAACTGATGCTGATCGTGATCTATTAAGCGCTTTACCTCAATAATTAGATACTGAACTCATACGATGTATCTATTTTATAAATAGATACATCGAAATTCATGTCAAAGTCATGTTATTGTGGTTGTAAGAGCCGTCTAAAATAGAATGGAGATCAAGATGAGTTATTATCATATCCTGATTGAAGTAAATGATCACATTAGTACGATTGAGCAAACTCGAGATATCGAACTATTTGATATTATTGAACTTAAACCTTACCTTCATTCTATTTTATTACCTTACTTCAATGAGCAAGAAATTGAGCTTGAAGATGAAAATATTGAATATAAAGATATTTTACATCTGGAAGTTAAGCAGACATTATTGCCTATCGAGCACCTAATTGAAGAAGAACAAAAGCAGCTACCAAGTGATACAGATGTCACAATTACTGCTTATGAAATCTTTAATGACCGTGATTTAAGCCAAGATGTTACCTCAGTTATTTTTGATATATTGGAAGCAGTTAAGCTAGATCAATCTATAGTTTAGCTGTTTAATAAAAAAGGTCTGCATATGCAGACCTTTTTTATTGAATATTTTATTGCATCATTTTTCGTGCTTGTTCTTGGCGGAATGCACGTAAAATTTGTTGCCCTGCCCGTCCTGTTGGATTTAAACCTAAACGGGTTTGCTCCTGACGAATAGCAACACGGGTTTTATCGCCAATCAATCCATCAACAGCACCAATATCATAACCACGATTAATCAAAAATTGCTGAATTTCGCGACGCTCTGCACGTGAAGTACCAGGATCATCAGTTGGCCAAGAGCTAACAAATGGACCTGCTCCTCTTAAGCGATCAGACAAATGTGCAATTGCCAGCCCGTAACTTTCCGCAGCGTTGTAACTATAAATAGCATCAAAATTCTTAAATACTAAAAATACTGGTCCACTTGGTCCTGCTGGAGCCATTAAACCGGCTGGCGTACTACCAGACAAAGGACCTTGTATTAGTGGCGAACCATCAATCCGTGTTACTCCTCGCGCACTCCAACTGCTTAATGGTTTTTTCGAGCGTCGTCCTTCTCCATCAATTGACATGCCTGCTGGAATTTGAACTTCAAAGCCCCAAGGCATACCCGTCTGCCAACCTGCTTTATTCAAGAAATTAGCCGTTGAAGCCAATGCATCTGCAGTACTCGATACTAAATCGCGTCGGCCATCTCCATCAAAATCAACCGCTAAGCGTTCATAAGTTGATGGCATAAATTGAGTATGACCAAATGCTCCTGCCCATGAACCTTTAAGTTGATCTTCAGTTAAGTCACCACGCTGTAAAATACGCATTGTGGCAAAAAACTCAGTACGGAAATAACTTTGCCGACGCCCTTCACAACTTAAAGTTCCAAGCGCTTGTAATAAAGGATATTTTCCAGAGATATCACCAAAATTACTTTCAACACCCCATACCGCTACAATGGTTTCAGCAGGCACACCGTACACTTGAGAAGCACGATTTAAAACATCTCGGTGTTGTGCAAGTTTTTGTTTTCCAAGTGCAACACGTTCTTCATCTACCAGACCAGACAAATAATCCCAAATCGGTGTCGAAAACTCTGGTTGGTAATTTAACTTATCAATCACCGAGTAATCTGGTGTTAAATTTTGCGTATAGCGATCATAAGTGCTACCTGAAACACCAGCAGCAATAGCCTGTGAACGTAAATTTGCCAAACAGCTCTGGAAATTATTATTAGGCGTATAAGTATCACTATTCGTTACTGGAACAGTCGCATTACTAGATATTGTAGAACCATTAATTACCAGCTCTGCTTGAGCCTGGGTCATCGCCAAAAATACAGACCCAACAATACAAGAAAAACGTCGCATATTATCCTAGTTCAATTTTTAAATTTAAATTTGTAAGTACCATACCATTATGGACTCAAATTTTTCAGAGAGAAATCGTAAATTTGAATTCATAATTACTTCTTTAAATTCATTTCCAGAGTTTTAAATTCAAATTTCCCCTCTATTTTTGAATTTAAAACTTTCCTCACAAGATGAATTAATTTTTAAATTCAAAATCTGCCCTCTAATTTAAATTCAAAAACTTCATTTTAAATTTAAAAATCCAAACCCCATCCACTTGTGGATAACTCATAAAACCACACACCTAAAGTGCCTTACACACTATATTCTTTATGCTTTTCATAACTCTTGTGAAGTACAAACCCTTGGCTACTCATGAATATACGTTTTAAATTTAAAAGTCAGGCGCAGTTTTGAATTCAAAATATCACTCAGACAATATGCATCTTTTTAAATTCAAAATAAACGCAAGCTAAAGCACAAGATTTAAATTCAATCTTTAAGTATTGGGGATAACTTATTTTAAATTCAAAAAGCCTCAAAACAACTTATTTCATTTTTAAATTCAAAATTAGGGCCTATATTTAAATTCAAAAGCTCAACAAAAGTTATCCACAATGAGCAAATAACAGGATTTTAATATTTTTTAAATTTAAAAGACAAAAAAAGCGATCCGAAGATCGCTTTTTAGAAAATTTAACTTATTTAAATGATCATATCATCTGTTAAAGCGAGTGGTTCTGGCAAAATTTTCGCTAACTGACGGCATAAATTCGTCAATTCATTACTATCCACAGGCATTAACGTAATGTGACCTAACTTACGGCCAGCACGTTCCGATTTGTTATAAAGGTGCAGATGAGCGCCATTTAGTGCCAAAACATCTTCAGTTTTAGGATGCTGACCAATAATATTGATCATAACCGTTGGTCGAACAACGTCTGTTGACCCCAATGGTAACCCTGCAACAGCTCGTATATGGTTTTCAAACTGTGAACATACAGAACCTTCAATTGACCAGTGGCCTGAGTTATGCACACGTGGTGCCATCTCATTTGCACACAAGCCTTGTTCTGTCACAAATAGCTCGAGAGTTAGCACACCTACATAGTTGAGATGATTTAACAAACGCGTAATGTAGTCTTGAGCAACAGGTTGTAGAGCTTCACTATTCGGTGCAGGTACGATTGAGTGCGACAAAATACCGTTGTGATGGTGGTTTTCAGCCAATGGCCAAGTCTTCACTTCACCATTTTGACCACGTACTGCAATAATCGAAACTTCGCGAGAAAATTTCACAAAGCTTTCAGCCACTAAACTTTTTGCAGGACCAAGCTCTGCCCAAGCTGTATCAATTTGGTCTTCGGAACGAAGTACAAACTGACCTTTGCCATCATATCCGCCAGTTGCAGTCTTAAGTACAATCGGCAAACCAAGCTCAGCAACAGCTTTTTTCAAGCTTTCTAGACTATCTACAGCACGATACGGCGCAACAGGAATCTCAAGTTCATCAAACAATGCTTTTTCTGACAAACGATTTTGCGCAGTTGCTAAAGCAATACGGGGAGGGTGCAGTGTTTTAGTTTGTGTTAACACATCTACATCTGCAACAGGTGTATTTTCAAACTCAAGACTAAAAACATCAGCACTTTCAATAAACTGCTTTAAACCTTGTTCATCTTGACTAGAAAAAACTTGGCCTAAAACACCTGCTGGACAATCTGTATTTGCTTCAAAAAAAGTACATTGAATATTTAATGGTAAAGCTGCTTGCGCCATCATACGGCCCAATTGCCCACCACCAAAAATACCGATAGTTTTATCCATTTCAGCCTCTTAAACCTGTCCCGGAATATTGTTGCTTGCAACTTTATCAGTTTGTGCAGCACGGAAATCTGCAACATTTTTTGCAATTTCAGGACGAGTTAAACCTAAGATTTGAGCAGCCATAATCGCAGCATTGGTCGCACCAGCCGGACCAATTGCCAAAGTACCTACAGCGATACCTGCTGGCATTTGTACAATTGAAAGTAATGAATCTACGCCATTTAAAATTGATGATTTAACTGGTACACCCAATACAGGTAAATCAGTTTTTGCCGCACACATACCTGGTAAATGCGCAGCTCCACCAGCGCCTGCAATAATCACTTGAATACCACGATCACGCGCAGTTTCTGCATATTCAAACAAACGGTCCGGAGTACGGTGAGCAGATACCACTTCCGCTTCAAATGGGACACCAAGTTGTTTAAGCATATTGGCAGTATGTTCAAGCGTTGCCCAATCGGACTGGGAACCCATGATAATTCCGACTAAAGGTTGGGTATCTGTTGCGACCGCGTTCATTGGCATTTCCAAAGCGTAAAAATGGTAAAAACTCGACTTGTACCAAGCCAAGCATGAGAGAAAAAGATGAGGCCAATATTATAGCTGTTTTTTCACTCACCCCAAAGCCCAAGTTTATGTGGAAAAAGCATGATTCCGATGGATTTAACAACGATCTGTCTGAAAACCCAATTTCATATAATTTTACTGGCTTCTAAATACAAAATAGACACAACCAAACAAGCATAACATAGCCCAAACATAGTCTAGCTTGAACGGCTGCTTAAATAGCAACACCATAAATGGAACAAATACAATAAGCGTGACAACTTCTTGGGTAATTTTCATTTCACCCAAAGTCCAACCTTGGTCACTCAAGAGTCGAGTTGCCGGAATCATAAAACTATATTCAAGCAGGGCAATAGTCCAACCAAATAAAATCGCTTGCCAGAATGGTGCGTGGTGCAAAAACTTAAGATGCCCATACCATGCAAGTGTCATAAAACAGTTAGAAATAATTAACAGAACGAAAGCTAAAACCGTTGGGCTCAAAGGCACATCCTTCATCATCACGATGATGTAAGTATTAATATGGATCGAAAATATTATAAAAGATAAAACTGTAATTCAGCTTAAATCTAAAAAATAAAGCTGTACTTTTATGAACGCCTCAAACACATAGAACAACAACGAATTTTGACTATCTTTTCCAGTTGAGCCTTGCTATCGTTGCTGGCAAATTTATCAATAATGAAAACACAGTAATTCACATTAATACTGTGTACAAAAGCAGTGGAGAAGGCGAGCAATGCATCTGCATATCTTGGGTATTTGTGGCACTTTTATGGGCTCTTTAGCACTTTTAGCTCGTGATTTAGGACATAAGGTAACAGGTTCCGATTCAAACGTTTACCCGCCAATGTCTACCCAGTTAGAAAATGCAGGTATTGAACTCATGCAGGGCTATGACCGTAGCCATTTACAGCCTCATCCGGACTTGGTTATTGTCGGCAATGCCATGAAACGTGGTATAGATGCTGTCGAATACATGTTAAATGAAGGTCTGCCATATATTTCTGGTCCACAGTTCCTTGCTGATCATGTTTTACAAGGTAAACATGTGCTTGGTGTGGCGGGTACTCACGGGAAAACAACTACGACAACCATGCTCGCTTGGGTACTTGATCAGGCGGGTTTAAACCCGGGCTTTTTAATTGGCGGTGTTCCACTTGGTTTTAGTGAAAGCGCTCGTTTAGGCGGTGGCAAATACTTTGTGGTTGAAGCCGACGAATATGACTCAGCTTTCTTCGATAAACGTTCTAAGTTTGTTCATTATCATCCAAAAACGGCGATTTTAAATAACCTTGAATTTGACCATGCCGATATTTTTGATGACCTAGCAGCGATTCAAAAGCAATTCCATCATCTGGTTCGTACTATTCCAAGTGAAGGCCGTATTATTGCGCCAATTACTGAAACACATATTGATGAAGTACTTGAAATGGGCTGCTGGACACCAGTGATTCGTACAAGTTTAGAAGCAAATGAAAAAGCGGCTTTGTCTGCTGAATTAATTTCAATTGATGGCAGCCATTTTAAAGTACTCGAAAATGGCAATGTTGTTGGCGAAGTGAAATGGAGCATGACAGGGCAGCATAGCGTAGCGAATGCATTGGCAACGATTGCAGCCGCTCAGCATGTGGGCGTTTCGCTTGAAAAGGCATGTGAAGCTTTGTCTAACTTTGGCGGTGTAAAACGCCGTATGGAGTTACTCGGCACGATCAATGGTATTGAGGTTTATGATGACTTCGCTCACCATCCAACAGCAATCGACACGACTTTAGATGGCGCACGTAAACGTTTAGGCGAACGTCGTTTATGGGCCATTATTGAGCCACGTTCAAATACCATGCGCATGGGTAGCCATAAAGATGGCTTAGCACATTCTGCTCGTTTAGCAGACGAAGTGATTTGGTATCAGCCAGAAGGCCTAGATTGGGATTTACAACCTGTGATTGAAGCTGCGACTAACCATGCCCAAGTCAGCCGTTCACTTGATGAAATTATTGAACGTATTGTCAATGAAGCAGGTGAGGGTGATGCCGTTGTAATTATGTCTAATGGTGGTTTTGGTGGCTTACATCAAAAACTTATGAGCGCATTAAAAGCTAAAGCTGCTTAACTTGCGCTCCAGATGATTCAATAAAAAACGGGTTTCAAATTGAAACCCGTTTTTTTAGTTTAATTATTTTTTAAACCTGTTTTGGCTCTATATTTTCCATAAATTTATTCGAGATGAATAAACGTAACGTATAGACAATACCCATCGCAAACACGCTATATCCCACGTTATTACAAATAAACGGAATACATAAAATAATGAGTGCAGTAATAGGATAAAACCATTTAGTAATTCCAGATAAGCACTGAAACTCATAAAGTATCCATATGCAACTGGTATAAAGCACCACACTCACCGCGACAATTACACCCATGTATAAATCAGAAATATGGGCATGGTGCGTGGTGACATCCACGGCGGCGGCAAGCGCAGCACCTACCGCAGCAATACTCACAAAAACAAAATAATGGCCATATCCCCAAACAAACGGACGTACACCTTTAATATGATGATGCTGTTCACTGCGGTCAAAGTAAGCCCACCACATTGCAAACATCAGCATTAATCCGCCAATCATTAAAAAAACAGCCGGAATATTAATAGATTGAGCCGCAAGCGCATCACGAATGGCATTAAAGCTACCTACGATGGATTCCCCTAAAACGATAATAGTAAGAAGGGCATAGCGCTCTACAATATGATGAGGATGCCACGGCGTAGGAGAATATTTTTCTGCATAGATAGGAACAAATAACTCGACCGCAACCAGAAGTAAAAATAAAGGAATTGAAAGGGCATGAGCAAAGTTAGCAACAAGCCAGCCAATTTGTACCAATACGATACCTATGGCATAGCGATACGCTGTAATTCGCCGTTCAGGGTCATGTTTTGCGGCTCTCAGCCACTGGGTGACTAAAGCCAAACGCATAATCACATAGCCGACAATAATGATGTCAAAATCCTGACTATGGAACACATCAGGAATACCTGCGGCCATGACCAATGACCCTACAATCTGTACAAAGGTAAGACACCGATACAATGCATCGTCATTATCGTAAGCCGAAGCAAACCATGAAAAATTCATCCATGCCCACCACAGTGCAAAAAATACCATCAGATAACTTGGTAATGCATGCCATAGATGATTTTCAATAATTGCATGATGTAGCTGCTGACCCGCTGTTGCAATCGCGACCACAAAAATTAAATCGAATAATAATTCGAGGGGAGTTGCTGCTCTATGCGGCTGTTCTGGATCTCTTGGAGATAGGGGCCTCAAACTTAATTTTTTCTGTTTTTCTTGAGTAGTCATAAAATAACGTTCTCGAATAAAGTGCCAACACGTTAACACTTTAATATTAACGCCCCGAACACGCATTAAAAATTATCTAGCCTTACTGTCTATTATTTACTCACAAATAAACTATATTTCATTTTTGTGACAATTCTTTATCAAGACCTTAAGCTTAATTCTTTATCATAGCTCACGTTTTTGTTCTTGTTTGGAATATGAATGTCTTTAGAAACACTCAACCTTAGCTTATTCCATGTCATTAATGGGGCTCAGGATGCGAGTCAATTTATCATTCGTCTTGCTATCTTTTTTGCTAATGATCTCCTCTATATTCTTTTATTCATACTTACATTTTTATGGTTTTATGGCGATCAAGATTTAAAAAATAGGGTCATTAAATCTGTCTTTCTAACCTGTGTATCGCTTTTAGTCGGTTACGTTATTTCTCTGTTTTACCATCACCCAAGACCGTTTGTGATGGGTGTGGGCACCACCTTTATTGAACATGCACCAACAGCGTCTTTTCCAAGTAATCATATGCTGATTTTTAGCACCATAGCCCTGTCTTATTTGTTTGCTCAGCGCAAAATGATTGGAATTATTCTTTTATTTTTGTCATTTGTGGTGGCGTGGTCACGTATTTATTTAGGTGTGCATTTCCCTTTAGATATGTTGGGTGCTTTTATTGTCGCGTTACTGGTCAACACAGCCGGTTATTACTTCTGGAATATTTATGGTACACCTTTAACAGCATTCTTTATTCACCTTTACCAGATTATATGCAAACCGCTTTTAGACCGTGGTTTGATTAAATAACCTCTAGAGCTTTTATGTAGTAAAACCACCACATGAAGTTCAGTTGCGTAATACAAAAAAATCTGCCATTCTATGTGGACTTGGATAAGTTTTATCCAAAAAAGAATTTAGTTTGACAAGGGGAGTAGCCTCCTCCAAACATAACAGCAATGTTATGTGTCAGATATCGTCAATACGCTTTTATTAAAAAGTCGGTATCTGAGCATCGTGAAATTCATGGTGTAGGCAAGACCTTGATCATGTTGATACAGATGTTTAATTCATCTGGCAACTGGTCGAGGTTTTTTTATGCCCAATTGCCGGATGTATGGAGGATTTATGGAAACAATCGGCAATTTATGGCTGTACGTAGCATTCTTTGGCATAGTCATTGTCATGCTTCTGATTGACTTTTTAGGCTTTAAGCAAAAACAAGGTCAAGATGTCTCAATTAAGCAAGCTGCTTACTGGAGTGTGGCGTGGGTAAGCGTCGCAGCCTTATTTGGTGGTGGTTTATGGCTTTACTTACAACAAACAGTTGGGGTGACCTTAGCTAACCAAAAAACCATGGAATACTTTGCAGGTTACTTACTCGAAAAGTCCCTCGCAATTGACAACGTTTTCGTCTGGTTAATGATTTTCGCAGCGTTTGCTATACCGGCTGCGCTACAACGTAAAATTTTGCTCTACGGCGTATTAGGCGCAATCGTACTGCGTACCCTGTTTATTTTTATTGGTGCATGGTTCGTTCAAGAGTTTTCTTGGGTACTTTATATCTTCGGCGCGTTCTTGGTATATACAGGCTTTAAGTTCTTAAAAGGCCAAGAAGAAGAAACCAACATTGAAGATATCAAGCTTTTAAAATGGTTACGTAACCATATGCGTATTACACCACAGCTTGAAGGTGACAAATTCTTTGTACGTCAAAACGGTTTATTGTGGGCAACGCCGTTATTTCTAGTTTTGATTTTGGTTGAAGCTTCAGACGTGATTTTCGCCGTAGATTCTATTCCTGCTATTTTCGCGGTAACTAGCGACCCGTTTATTGTTTTAACGGCGAACTTAATGGCAATTTTAGGTTTACGCGCAATGTTCTTTTTACTTGCTGGCGCTGCGACTAAATTGCATTACTTGCCATACGGCTTAGGCATTATCTTATTGTTCATTGGTGCAAAAATGTTGTTGCTTGATGTATTCCACATGCCAATCTGGATCTCATTAAGCTTTATCGTCATAGTGTTAGCAATCACTGCTTACCTCTCTTTACGACACAACAAAAAGCAATTGCAGTCCTAATTCATCACAACAAGGCATCTACATGTAAGATGCCTTGTTATCTAAATCTTCAAAAGAGACTGTACTTTAAAAAAACAGGTTAATATCATATGCCAACCTAAAATTTATCTTTCCTAATCAGAAACATAATAGATAACAGCTAATCGGTATTTTATGCCGAATATATTTATTAAAATGTGTGGAGTCTCATGCGTTCTAAAAAAATTAATCTTGTCATTGTCCCGTTATTACTCACGGCATGTAGCCATAATGATGGTCCTTTGGTACAAGACGTATATAACAACCAATATGACTGTGCTCGTGACTGGAATAATGAAACATGTAACCAAGAAAATAGCTCAAGTGGACATGGTTCTAGCTATGTTGGAAGCCGCTATTTAGGGCCTGCGTATTATCAAAATAATCGGGAAGTTTCTTATCACGGAAATACCTTACATCCTTACAGCAATTTGAGTGTAGGTCGCCCCATTATTTCAAGTACGGCGAAAAGCGCGTCTTCCTCATCCCCAATACGTGGGGGGTTTGGTCGTAGCGGTTTCTCTTTCGGCGGCTAAGTCTTTAGGCATTCACTTAATATGAAAAGAAAAATATTTACTCCACGTCCAGACTGGCAAGTGGAGCATCAAAATATTGGTTTTGATTATTTTAATTTACCTTCTCTCGATGGCTCAATTTACTGGTCTGAAGGGGTTGCGTATGAGTTTACTCTTAAACAGATTGAACAACTTGAAAATGCGGCAAATGAACTACATCAAATGTGTTTATCGCTAGTAGGAGATCTCATTCAACGCGGGGACTACCCAGCTTATTTTCAAATTCCTGAAGTTGCCATAAACCATATTGAACATTCATGGAAACAAAATGCTCCGATGCTGTATGGCCGCTTTGATTTCGCTTACGATGGGCGAAATATCAAAATGCTGGAATATAACGCCGACACACCGACTGGCTTACTTGAAGCTTCTGTCGCACAGTGGCTGTGGATAGAACAAGTCTCGGGCATTGCAAACCGAGACCAGTTCAATAGTATTCATGAAGACCTGATTAAACGCTGGAAGACAATTTTACCGCGTGGTAGCCATGTGCATTTTGCTGCCTGTCAGGAAGCTGGAAGGGAAGACTGGGGCAATCTCGAGTATTTGATGGATACCGCTTACCAAGCTCATCTACAAGTTTCCGAGCTTTCTATGGAGAACATAGGTTGGAACGGGCAAGATTTTGTTGATCTCCATAATCAGCCCATTCAGAACATATTTAAACTTTATCCATGGGAATGGATCTGGGAAGAAGCATTTTCTCAATATATCCACCCACAAACACAGTGGATTGAACCTTGCTGGAAAATGCTACTTTCAAATAAGGCGATTCTGGTTGAGCTTTGGAAGTGTTATCCCAATCATCCATTATTGGTCGAAACCCATACCTATGACCCGCAACAAAGTTTGTCTGGCAAATGGGTGAAAAAGCCGATTTTGGCAAGGGAAGGGGCCAATATTCGGGTTTTACAAGACGGCCATGACCAAGGCGCGGCTTCTGGTAGCTTTTATTTTGATGACTATGACAAATATGGTTATGTCGTACAGAAATGGGTAGACACCCCATTATTTTCAGGACAACTACCTACTCTTGGTTTATGGATGGTTGGACATCAATGTGCAGGCATGTCTATTCGTGAAGATTGTTATGACATCATTGGTAATGATGCCCACTTTGCAGCACATTATTTTGTCGAGTAATAAGTGAATAGAGATTTAAAAAAGCACTGTTTAGGTGCTTTTTTATTGTGTCTCCGACGCAGTCAATCAGTGCATTTTAAATATATAGCGAAGAATCAATGTTCGCTTTAAAGCTAAATTAGAACAAAAATTCAAAAATATAATGATTTAACTCTATGTATTTTAAATTTTTTATTCTGGTTTACTTTCTTAAAATTCAATATTGGCAAGCTCTTTGCATCTCCTAAAAAGAAAAAAGCCTAGATTTTAGGGGCTCGTCAGAGCCCTAATTTTTTTAAGGAGTAATGCAATGAATGCTATTCCAACTTTAACGCCACTTTCTCAACCATGTAATAGCAGTTTTGATGCAAAAGATTGGGAAATTTTATCTACTCACTGGTATCCCGTCGCACGTATTCAAGATGTCTCTAATGCACCTCAAAGAGTCACACTACTAGACGTCAATATGGCCCTCTATAAAACAGAAAGTGGCGAAATTCATCTGGTCCGAGATATTTGCCCACATCGTGGCGTGCCTTTAACCAAAGGTTGGGTCGATGGTGAAGAGATTGTTTGTCCTTATCACGGTCTACGCTATAACACTGAAGGGAAATGTACTCAAATACCAGCTCAGCCCGAACTAACTAAAATTTCTGATCGTTTTTCTCTGACCAAATTTCCGGTTGTGCAAAGATATGGCCTCATTTGGACCAGTATTCATGGTCGTGATATTGCTAAAGCCAATATTCCTGTGTTAGATACTTGGGACCGTGCAGAGCATCAATCAATTTTACCGCCTTTTGTGGATATTGGTGGTTCTAGTGGTCGTCAGCTTGAAGGGTTTATTGATGTCGCTCATTTTGCATGGGTGCATCACAACGCCTTTGCGAATCGTGATAACCCTGTCGTCCCTAAATATCACACTGAACGTACTGACTATGGTTTAAAAACGGTCTATATCAGCAATGTCAGTAATTATCCGCATGAACTAAAATATCTCGAACCAGAAGGCTTTTTGTGGAAGCGTACTTTTGAGGTTTATCCGCCATTTTCTGCCGTGCTTACTGTCGATTTTCCAGAAAGTGGGATCTTAAAAATTTTAAATGCCTGTTGTCCTATCTCAAGTAATAAAACCCGTTTATTTGTTCCACTCACACGTAACTTTGACCAAACAGGTGATTTAGAAAAAGTATATGCATTTAATGCGCAAATTTTTGCCGAAGACCAAGACATGGTCGAATCACAAAAACCAGAAGAACTACCGCTCGATCTAATGATGGAAGCACATTTTGAAGCAGACCGTTCATCAACGACTTATCGACGGATTTTGGCTGAATGGGGACTAAGTAAACGTTATACCGTTTAAATCTTGGCTAACTGGGGTACAATCAATCGAAAAAAGTGAAAATATATAGGCTTTCCATGTCATTGATCGCAAATACCACCGTTGTGCGTGGTCGTTTTTTAGATATTCAACAAACTGTCTCTGAGCCAGCTGATATTCCAAATCAAGTACGTTATTTGGAAGATGGTGTATTGATTAGTGAACATGGAAAGATCAAATGGTTTGGTGCATGGGAAGATGCTCAACAGCATCTACCTGCTGGAGTTGAGGTTCAACATTATCCAGAACAATTGATTGTACCCGGCTTTATTGATACCCATATTCACTTTCCGCAAACCGAAATGGTGGGAGCTTACGGCGAACAACTTTTAAGCTGGCTTAATACTTATACTTTCCCAACTGAAATCCAGTTTCAAGACAAAACATATGCAAGCGAAATTGCCCAGTTCTTTGTTCAGGAACTCTTAAAACACGGTACAACCACGGCCCTCGTTTTCTGTACAGTTCATCCCGAGTCTGTTGATGCCTTATTTGAAGCCGCAGAGCGCGTTCAGATGCGTTTAATTGCCGGCAAGGTACTTATGGACCGTAATGCTCCGGAAGCGCTGTGTGACACGCCAGAAACGGCTTACAGCGACACTAAAGCACTCATTGAAAAATGGCATGGTAAGGGCCGTGCTCTGTATGCGATTACGCCACGATTTGCGCCGACTTCTACACCTGAGCAATTAGAAAGAGCAGGGCAGTTAAAACAAGAATTTCCGGATGTGTATGTCCATACGCATTTAAGTGAAAACAAAGATGAAATTGCTTGGGTGAAATCTTTATTTCCGGAACAAGCGGGCTATTTAGATGTTTATCAACATTATGGCCTGACTGGTAAGCGTTCTGTGTTTGCGCATTGCGTTCACTTAGAAGATGAAGAATGGCAATGTATGCATGATACGCAATCGGCTATCGCATTTTGCCCAACTTCAAACCTGTTCTTAGGCAGTGGTTTATTTCCATTGAAAAAAACTTGGGAAAAACAAGTGAAAGTAGGCTTAGGGACAGATATTGGGGCTGGCACATCGTTTAGCTTACTGCAAACTGTTAACGAGGCTTATAAGGTTCAGCAATTACAAGGTGATAAACTCTCAGCTTATGAAGCGCTTTATCATGCAACCCTAGGCGGAGCAAAAGCACTCGATTTGCAGGATCAGTTAGGTAACTTCAACGTCGGTAAAGAAGCAGACTTTGTGGTACTAAACTTAAAGCCAACAGCATTACAGGAACTTCGCCAGTCTAAATCTAAATCTGTTGAAGATTCACTGTTTGCATTATTCACTTTAGGTGATGAACGTAATATTGAGGCGACTTATATTTATGGAAACCGTGCTTATCAAAAAGAAACAGCCAAATAAAAAAGGCATTGTTAAGTTTTTGTTATTATTTGGAATATGTGCTATTGCGTTAAAGCGTGATCGACATATTCCGCAAAATGATAAAATTTCACAGCCATCAAAGGGTGCATGAAACGTCATTTTGCTTTAAAATTTTACCATTAACTCAGATTTTCGAGGTGTTGCTGGTCAACACCTTTTTTATTTTTTCTTTTATATCTTGTAGGAATCTGCCATGACTGTTGCAATGAGCATCATGATTTCAACCGAAGAAATTCAAGCAAAAGTCAAAGAGCTCGGCGAGCAAATCAATTCTCACTATGCAAATAGTGACAAAGAATTGGTTCTGATTGGTCTACTTCGTGGTTCTGTTATTTTCATGGCAGACTTATGCCGTACGATTACCAAACCACATGAACTCGACTTTATGACAGTGTCTAGCTATGGCGGCGGTACCACTTCAAGTCGAGACGTTAAAATCTTAAAAGATCTTGATGGTGAAATTCGTGGTAAAGACGTGCTTGTGGTTGAAGATATTATTGACTCAGGCAACACCTTAAGCAAAGTCGTGGAAATGTTGCAGACTCGCGAACCAAATTCGATTCAATTATGCACATTAGTGAGTAAACCATCTCGCCGTGAAATTGATTTAGAAGTTAAATTTTTAGGTTTTGAAGTTGAAGATAAATTTATTGTTGGTTATGGCTTAGACTACGACCAGAAATATCGTCACTTACCATTTATTGGTGAAATTGGTCTGTAAATTTTATAAAAATGGCACCGCAAGGTGCTATTTTTTTATATAAAGCCTGAGCTTTGAACAAAAAAGACACAAAAAGTCGCAATCTGCTACAGACAAAACAGATCACTCTACCGCACGATAGAATATGAAGCAAAATCATTAACTTCATCAAAAAAACAACTGGAGAACAAATATGTGGTCACTTATTGTTGCTATTGTGGTTGGTTTCTTCGCTGGCTTAATCGCTCGTGCTTTACACCCAGGTGATGATAAAGCAGGTTTTATTGTTACTACTTTAATTGGTATTGCAGGTTCACTTCTAGCCACTTATGGCGGTCGCTTACTTGGTCTTTATGGAGAAAATTCAGCGGCGGGCTTTATTGCTTCTGTCATTGGTGCCGTCATTATTCTCTTTATCTATAACCTAATTGCACGAAAAAGCTAAGTAGGAAATTTAATTTTAAAAAAGCACCGAATGGTGCTTTTTTTAAGTCATTTTATAAACCTAACTCTTTCCAAACTGCCTGAATTTCTTCAGCAGAGCGCGCTCCGACGAGTTTAAATCCGTTAGCAAAAATGAGAGTAGGTGTGCCATTAAAACCTAATTTTTTCCCTAATTCCAAGTTACGGTCAATCGGGTTTGTACAGCTCGCAACCATTGGTTTAACACCTTGCTCAATTAATTTTTTCCATGAATATGATTGATTCGGTGCACACCAAACTTGTCTAGAAACCACAATAGACTGAGGTTTTAAAGGATAAATAAAAGTGTAAATAGTGACATCTTTAAGCTTGTCGAGTTCAGGTTCAAGCTGCTTACAATAAGGGCAATTTGGATCAGAAAATACTGCTAAAACATGCTGACCATTACCTTTGACTGTTTTAATGGCATCTTTTAAAGGCAACTGTTTCCAATCAATTGAGTTCTGCCCTAAAACCAGATCTTTAGTTAAGTTCTTCTGGTCTTTTAACCGAATCATAGAGCCTACAAACATGTGCTGCCCATCTTCACCAAGATAAATAATTTGCTGATCCAGATTAGCACTATATAGCCCAGGCATTTCGGTTTTCTGAATATTACTAATTTTCAAATTAGGATATTGTTTTTTAATATTTTCCCGAACAGTATCTACATTAGCGAAACTCAAACTTGTAGTTAAACTAAATAACGCCAATATTCCTAATTTTTTAATCATAAAACCGACTCGGAGGCAGGAGAGAAGAACATTTTAATCAGTTCCGTTAGTGAAAACAGAACTGATTACCGAGTTATAACCAAACTTCTACTCAGTTATGCCAATGTTTCACGTGGAACATAAACAGGTTTTAAGGTATTAATTTCTACTGAAATATGCACAATTTCATCATGAATCGATAAAGCATCACGAATCTGGTCTGCATTTAAAGAGATATCGTCAGTTTCAAGTGCCAAAATACAAGAAAATTTACCTTTTGCGACTTTCCAGACATGAATATCTGTAATTTCCACATGTTTCGGAAATTCAGCTATTACTTCCCGAATTTCATCAACTACAGGATGGTCCATTTCAGCATCTAGAAGGGTTTTACCTGTTTCTTTCATTAAGCCAAAAGACCACTTTGCAACTAAAATAGCACCTAAAATTCCTAAAAGTGCATCTAAAAAATCCCATCCAAAATATTTACCTGCGAAAAGCGCTACAATTGCAAAAACAGAAGTCACTGCATCTGCAACCACATGTAAAAACGCAGCTTTTTGGTTTAAATCATGGTGATGATGCCCATGCTCGTGATGGTGATGGTGATGGTGATGGTGATGGTGATGGTGATGGTGATGGTGATGGTGACCATCATCATGAAGTAACCAAGCACAAATCAAGTTAATAACTAAACCTAAAATTGCAATTGGAATCGCTTCATTATAAAAAATTTCAACCGGGTTAAATAAACGTTGAACTGACTGAAAAGCCATAAAAATAGCCACAACCATCAGCAAAATTGCGCTGCTATAGCCGGCTAAAATCTCAATTTTCCAAGTTCCAAAGCTAAAACGATGATCATTGGAATAATGACGGGCTGCACGATAGGCAAAGTAGGCTAAACCAAGGGCCAACATATGTGAACTCATATGCCAACCGTCGGCCAATAGGGCCATTGAATTGAAGAACCACCCACCAAATACTTCCAGTACCATCATGGACGCCGTTAAAATGGTTGCAATCAAAATACGTTTTTGTGCAAGTGGATTTCCTTCATCAAACTGATGTTGATGATGACGTGATACACTATAATCCTGCATAAAATTTAAACCCAATATACTCCCTACCAGTATATTAAATTGTACAAGAGAAAACAGATGAGTCACATTGGTCAGGATAAAAAAATTGTTAATCGTGTAAAACGACTAAAAGGGCAAATCAACAGCATTGAAAATGCGATAGAACAACCAGAATCTTCATGTATAGATATTTTGCAGCAAGTTGCAGCCATAAAAGGTGCAATAAACGGTTTGATGAGTGAATTAATGGAACAGCACTTACATCATCACGTACTTAAAGGCGCAGAAGTCGATCAAAATGAGCTAGATGAATTCTTAAAAGTTTTAAAAAGATACGGCTGAGAAAATTACTGGATGACATAGCACTCTACATCATCCAGTTTTTTATTATTTTCCGATACAGAACGAACCAAAGATTTTGCCTAATAGGTCATCGGCACTAAAATCACCCGTAATTTCACCTAAAGCATTTTGAGCAAGACGTAGTGATTCGGCAACGAGTTCACCTGCGTTAAATACAACAAGTTGCTCACGTGCCTCTGCCAAATAGAGCTGAGTGCGCTTCATTGCGTCTAAATGACGTGTTCTCGCAATAAATGTATCTTCCTCAGGGTGAAAGCCTGCATGCGCTGTAATCGCATCTACGAGGCCTTGTACGCCCATCTCTTGTTTTGCTGAAACTGTGATATGACGGAACCCTTGATAATCGCTTATTTCGGCAGATTGACCAGTTAAATCACATTTATTGCCAATTAACATGAGACGACGCGGTTCAATATGTTCAGCAAAGTATTCTTGAGCCAGTTTTAAGGGGTCATCGCCTTGATTTAAATCGTAGACCAATAACAACAAATCGGCCTGCTCAATTTCTTTGATTGCACGACGAATGCCTTCTTTCTCGACTACATCTCCCGTTTCACGAAGACCTGCTGTATCCGTTAAGGTGATTGGTAAACCATTTAAGCTAATTTTTTCATGTAAAACATCACGAGTTGTACCAGCAATATCAGTCACAATTGCACGCTCAACACCAGCAAGTGCATTTAACAAGCTCGACTTACCCGCGTTTGGTTTACCCGCAATAACAACCTGTAGACCTTCACGGAGTAATTGCCCTTGTCGTGCAGAGGTTTGAACGGCATGTACAGATTGTTGAACATCTTCCAACAAAGCTAAAATTTTGCCATCAGCCAAAAAATCAATTTCTTCTTCTGGAAAATCAATCGCAGCTTCTACGTGCAGACGTAAATGAATCAGTTTTTCTAAAACTGTATTAATTTTTGTTGAAAAAGCGCCTTGTAAAGAACGGACTGCCGAACGAGCCGCAGCTTGAGAGGTCGCATCAATCAAATCGGCAATTGCTTCAGCTTGTACCAAGTCCATTTTGCCATTTTCAAAAGCTCGCATGGAGAATTCCCCAGCTTTTGCAGCAATTGCCCCAAGCTCAAATAAACGGCCAAGTAAGGCATTTTGAATGACAGGGCCACCGTGGCCTTGAAGTTCTACAACATCTTCACCGGTAAAAGAATGTGGATTTGGAAAGCACAAGACAATGCCTTCATCCATAATACTTCCATCAGTATCATAAAACTTACGAAAACCCGCCATCCGAGCTTCAGGTAAGTTTTTTTGCGTCAGTTTTTGAGCAATATCATAAGCCTTAGGTCCCGATAAGCGAATCACGCCCACTCCACCACGCCCTGGTGGCGTTGCAATTGCGGCAATTGTGGTTTGACTATGCATATTATTCACCTAAAAACCTAAAATACAGCCAAAGAAAAATCCGCCTAAGATTACCATCTTAAGCGGATTGATTCAGCAAAAGTTCAAGGATTAAGATGCCGATTCAGCTTTACTGATACGACTTTTCTCAACACTCTTGTTAATAAACCATTGCTGTAAGATTGTAATACTGTTGTTCACAATCCAGTACAACACAAGACCCGCAGGGAAGAACAACATAAATACCGTAAACATAATCGGCATAATGCGGAATACTTTCGCCTGCATTGGATCAGCTGGTTGCGGGTTCAACATTTGCTGAGCAAACATTGTCGCACCCATAATTAATGGCAAGATGAACCATGGGTCCATCGCAGACAGATCTTGAATCCAGCCTAACCACGGTGCATGACGTAATTCCACACTTTCCATGAGTACCCAGTACAAAGCAAGGAAAATTGGCATTTGTAGCAATAACGGTAAACAACCAGAAAGCGGGTTAACCTGTTCACGTTTGTAAAGCGCCATCATTTCTTGCGAGAAGCGCATACGGTCTTCACCGAATTCTTCTTTCATGCGTTGCATTTCTGGTGCAATCACACGCATTTTCGCCATAGAACGATAACTTTTTGAAGATAAAGGCCATAAAATCATCTTCACCATAATGGTAAGTAAGATAATTGACCATCCCCAGTTGCCTACAATGCTATGGAAGAATTGAAGACCTAGGAACAATAACTTCGCAATTGGCCATAACCAACCATAGTCAACAGTCTGGTTTAAACCTACCGCTAAATCTTTTAATTCAGATTGTACTTTTGGACCTGAATAAAGCTTCGCATCGACTTCCATTGAAGTACCCGCCGGAACATTAATTACTGGCGAAGTGAAGCCAATAATATTCATATGATCCGCAGACTGACGAGATTCAAGTTTAGCGACATAAGGCTGACCATTTGCTTGAGTCAGTTTAAGATTTCCTGGAATCCAAGCACTTACAAAGTAGTGCTGAACCATTGCAACCCAACCGCCTTTAGCTTCGGTATTGAGTTTTTCTTCAGAGAAATTCGCAAACTTAAGTTTGTTGTAGTGAGCATCCGGAGTACCCCATGCACCACCTAAGAACGTACCTAAAGTGAAAATACCCTGAGAAGACTTACCTGGATCTTCCGAATTATCACGTTTCAACTGTCCAAACATCTGTCCTTGCCAGTTTTGTTGGCTGCGGTTAACAACTTGATGTTTGACAACAATTGGATATTGACCTTGAGTAAATGTAAAAGTTTTAATAATTTCAACGCCTTCTGGTGTCTTAAACACCATAGGAACTGTTAAAACTTTCTCAGAATGTCCACTTTGATCTTGTACCCCTTTAGCATCAGCTAAAGTATATGATGTTTTTTCAACAGCATATAATGGGCGACCACCACGACTGCTATCTGGTCCATTCAAACCAATTAAGCCAGACTGAGCAACATAAGTACGCTTGGCATCATTTTCAAGCATAACAAATGGTTGATTACTGTCTTTGCTCTTGTCGTGAGAGAGTAATTCAATACGAACAATATCACCACCTTTTGGATTGATCCAAAGATGATAAAGGTCAGTTTGTACTGAAATAAGCTGTTGATTCACAGGTGCAGTTGCATCTGTGGTTTGTGACTGCGCAATATTTGCTTGTGGCACATCGGAAGCCACTGTTGCAGTTTTAGCATTTGGCAAATCAGCAGATACTTCATGTGAACTTACAGCCGCCGCTTGTTGTTGCGGTGCAGTTGCAGCATTTCCATAATCTTTTTGCCAAGCCAAAATGAGCAAATATGCGGTGACAAACATGGCCCCGAGAATTGCAAACCTGGCCCATTGTTGCATATCTATTACCCCAAATGGTTAGAGAGATTTTGCTTCATTAAACGATCACGAAAGGGTACAGCAACATGATGCGTTTGAGAATCTATTTGATGAAACGAAATAAAACGAATTGCTTTAGGCGGTACCGGATCGTATCCAGAGCCTCCCCACGGATGACAACGACAAATACGTTTAGAAGATAACCAAACGCCTTTGATTGCACCATGAGTTTGTAATGCTTCTAGCGCATATTGGGAACAAGTTGGGATATAACGACAACGGGGTCCAAGAAGCGGACTAATCGCAATTTGATACAGTCGAATGAACCAACGCAAAATACGAACCATTGGTCATCTCTTAATTCTGCGAGGTTGGGACAACTTTAGAATGTTTTTTCGCTAAGCGTTGTAATTTTTGCCAAGCAAAATCTAATTGTTGATATAGCTCAGCATTCGTAATCGTTTCTATACCAACTTTAGGCATCACAACAACATCTATGTCTGACCCAAATTTCGGCTGATGTAGACGAAAGCTCTCACGAGCAAGACGTTTTATTCGATTTCTTTCATGCGCACGACGCACTTTTTTCTTAGCAACAACAATACCCAAACGGCTGTTAGGCTGTTCGGTTAATTTTGCAAGAAATAAAAAATGGGGTTGATGCACTTTAAAAAGCGCACCATCAAATACACTTTTATAATCTGCAGCACAGCGTATACGAAGATCTGTGCTAAAACTGTAAAGTGCCATCACACCCAAGTCTGGTCAGCGTAACAGTATTAAACAGTTAAGCTATGACGACCTTTTGCACGACGACGAGCTAATACTTGACGACCAGCTTTAGTTGCCATACGAGCACGGAAACCATGAACGCGTTTACGCTTTAATTCAGATGGTTGGAAAGTACGTTTCATATCGAAACTCCCAAAAATGATCTTTCTATAAAGGTCCGCGATTTTATTGTGCAATGTTTACGCTGTCAATGAAAAACCGTGAAAGTTTTGTATTTAAGTCAAATTTTTAACTTTTTATCTTCTCTTTATATTTAGCCTATTTTTCTTATTTAAAAGTTATGCACAAAGTAATTGTTTATTTTTATTAAGACTTTTAAGATATACACTTCTTATTTACATACTTATCAACAAACCTTGATGTGAAGTTGGTTTTGATTTGGTATATTTGAATTTAAATTCATATTTTTTAGTTATCCACAATTTGGATCAACCCTATTAAATAAATTCAAATTTTAAAATTTAAATTTATTCTTATTAGTGTGGACTTTTCTTGTGGATTTCACAGTTTTAAATTTAAAAAACATATATTTGAACTGTTGATAACTCTGTTTTTATTGTCTTTATGGATTGTGGATAAGTTTATGTGATAATTTATCCACAGGATGTGCAAAAAGTTATTCACAATTGATTTTGAATTTAAATTTATTCACAAGAGATTTCTTTTTAGGCAAAATCAAACGAAATCGTCATGACAGATGTGGATAACTTGGGTAGAATGGCGACCCCTTCTCATCAGGAAGGGTTAATCTTTAAATGATTTGAATTTAAAACGCAGACATAGGGGATACACATGCTTTGGACAGACTGCTTAACTCGCTTGCGACAAGAGCTCTCTGATAACGTCTTTGCGATGTGGATTCGCCCTTTAGTAGCTGAAGAAGTAGAGGGGATACTACGTCTCTATGCTCCTAATCCTTATTGGACGCGTTATATTCAAGAGAATCATTTAGAGTTAATTTCTATATTGGCTGAACAATTGTCAGAAGGGCGGGTGCGTCAGGTTGAAATCTTGGTAGATTCTCGTCCTGGTAGTATTTTGTCTTCTAGTGAACAGCCTGCAACAACTACAGCAGCTTTACAAACTGCCCCTATACCTCAACCTGCTAAGGTTAAAAGAGAACCGGAACCTGTTGCTAATACTGCAGTTAGTTCTAAGAGTTCAAAAAAGAAACTATTAAATCCACAATTTACTTTTTCACTATTTGTTGAAGGCCGTTCTAACCAAATGGCAGCAGAAACCTGTAGAAAAGTATTAACACAGTTAGGTGCTTCTCAACATAACCCTTTATTTTTATATGGTCCGACAGGTCTAGGTAAGACTCACTTAATGCAAGCAGTTGGTAATGCCTTACTGCAAGCGAAGCCGAATGCAAGAGTCATGTATATGACTTCAGAAAGTTTTGTACAAGATTTTGTGAGCTCATTACAAAAAGGAAAGGTAGAAGAGTTTAAGAAAAATTGCCGTTCTTTAGACTTGTTATTAGTAGATGATATTCATCTTTTGGCAGGAAAAGAAGCAAGTCTTGTTGAATTCTTCTATACATTTAATGCCTTACTTGATGAATCTAAACAAATTATTTTAACGTCTGATCGATACCCTAAGGAATTAACAGAACTTGATCCTCGATTGGTTTCTCGTTTTTCCTGGGGGCTGTCAGTAGGTGTTGAACCACCTGATATTGAAACTCGAATCGAAATTCTGCTTAAAAAAGCTGAAAATAGTGGCGTTGATTTACCTAGAAACTGTGCGTTGTTTATTGCCCAACAAGTCGTAGCGAACGTACGTGAACTTGAGGGCGCACTGAATAAAGTTGTCGCAATTTCACGTTTTAAAGGTGCTCCAATTGACCTTGATGTCGTACGGGAATCTTTAAAAGATGTCTTAGCGATCCGTGCTCGTACAATTAGTGTAGAAAATATCCAGCGTGTAGTGAGTGAATATTTCCGAATTCCATTAAAAGAGCTGGTAGGTCCAAAGCGTACCCGAATTTATGCTCGACCACGTCAGTTGGCGATGGGGCTTGCCCGTGAATTAACGGGAGATAGTTTTCCTGAAATTGGAATGGCTTTTGGTGGGCGTGATCACAGTACAGTGATGCATGCTTGTGAAAAAGTCGTCAGTTTACGGGAAGAAGACCCAATCTTTGATGAAGATTATAAGAACTTATTACGTTTGCTTCAAAGTTAATGAAATAATAAGACGTTGTTGCAAAGTCTACGTAAGTGCAGCATAGTACACAGCTAAAAAATGAAATGTTTGCTCCAAGTTGCTAGAGGAATGAATCGTGCGTTTGAAAATCGCTAAAGAAAGTTTACTCAATGTTTTATCGCATGTGGTCGGTGCGGTAGAACGTCGTCATACCTTGAATATTCTTTCAAACGTCAAAATTCAGACTAATGCTCAAGCGCTCACTATTACGGGTTCCGATTTAGAAGTTGAACTCGTAGCGAGCACCGCTTTATCAGAAGGGGCGTGCCTTGAGGCAGGCGAGACAACTGTTCCTGCTCGTAAATTGATGGAAATTTGTAAATCTTTGCCTACAGCTGCATTGATTGATTTACAAATTACTGAAGATCAAAGATGTATTTTAAAGTCTGGTAATAGCCGTTTTGTGCTAGGTACACTACCGGCTGAAGATTATCCATTGTTAACCACTGAGAATAGCCAAGGTACGCAAGTACAGGTGACTCAACGTGAATTAAAGCGTTTATTTGAAAAAACTGCTTTTGCAATGGCTGTACAAGACGTACGTTTTTACCTCACTGGTACTTTATTAGAAATTGATGAAAATCAATTGCGTGCAGTAACAACTGATGGTCACCGTTTAGCACTTTGTGAAATTTTGGCTTCCTCTACTTCATCTCAGTTGGTACAAGCGATTGTGCCTCGTAAAGCTGTGGGCGAATTGCAACGTTTACTCAGCATTGAAGATGAACAGCTCACTTTGCTTATTGGCCGTGAATTATTAAATGTAACGATTAATACGCCAAGCCGTGATAAAGAACAAGGTGATATTACAGTTCGTTTTACAACTAAATTGATTGATGGGAAATTCCCTGATTATCGCCGTGTTATTCCACGTGGTGGTGATAAACATGTTTTGATTGGTCATGACGTATTTAAACAATCATTACAACGTGTAGCAATTTTAAGTAATGAAAAATTGCGTGGTGTTTTCCTAAACTTCAATCAGGATTCTTTACAGCTTCGTGCAAATAACCCTGAACAAGATGAAGCAATTGAAGATTTAGCGATTCAATATCAAAGTGCCCCATTAGAAATGTCATTTAATGCTCAATACCTACTCGATGTGTTGGGTGTATTAGATGGTGATGATGTAAATATGAGCATGACTGAGGCGAATCAGTCTGTATTGGTTCAAGATCCGGCTCATCCTGACCAGACCTATGTGGTTATGCCGATGCGTGTTTAATCTGGTTTAACTATATGCATCTTACGCGCTTAAATATTGAACGTGTGCGTAATTTAAAAACGGTTGCACTCCATGGGTTGCAACCGTTTAATGTCTTTTATGGCGCAAACGGTTCGGGTAAAACATCAATTTTAGAAGCGATCCATTTGCTTGCAACAGGCCGCTCATTCCGTACACATATACCCAAAAATTATATTCAATATGAAGCTGACGACGCGATTGTATTTGCTCAGTCAGCAACTGAAAAAATTGGTATGCAAAAACTCGCTTCTGGTGAGCAACTCATGAAAGTGAATGGCGATACCGTTGCGACTCAAGGTCAGCTCGCAAAGTTACTTCCTTTACAGCATATTGATCCACAAAGTACGGATATTATTGATCATGGTGCCAAGCCAAGAAGACAACTTTTAGATTGGCTTATGTTCCACGTGGAACCTGAATTTTATTTTGCTTGGCAATATTACTCTCGTGCGCTAAAGCAGCGTAATACCTTACTCAAAACACGGCGTAATCTTTCATTGGCTGATTTAGAACCGTGGAACAAAATGTTGAGTGATTATGGCGAGATTTTGCACTCACAGCGTTTAAGTATTGTCGAGCAATGGAATGTTTATTTCCAAAATGACTTAAGCCAATTACTCCCTGATTTGGAGATTGAGCTGGAATATAGCCCAGGTTTTCATACAGAGCAGGGGCTTATGCAAGACTTGTTGAATCAGCATCAAAAAGACATCGAGAGACGTTATACCGAGTATGGTCCGCATCGGGCAGATTTGCGCTTAAAAACGCCATTTGGACATGCTGATGATGTTTTATCAAGAGGTCAGAAAAAACTCTTGATTATTGCCTTAAAACTGTCACAAATTGCAATGTTGCATGCGAGTAATAAGGAAACTGTGGTATTATTAGATGATCTGACAGCAGAATTAGACTTAACCGCACAACAACGTTTAATTGAACGATTAAGCCAACTTGGTAGCCAGGTTTTTATGACAACTTTAGATCATGCATCGGTAAAAAAACATTTACATGATCTGTCTATTTCATATCAATTATTCAGTGTTGAATCCGGTCAAGTTAGTCTTGCTGCACCATAATTTTTTGATGTTACCCATCTTTGAATAAACCTATATTTGCTAGGGAGAAACCATGAGTTCAGAGTCTCAATCAGCCTCTCAAACAGAACAAACCAATGAAAAGGCTTATGATTCCTCTAGTATTAAAGTATTACGTGGATTAGATGCAGTTCGTAAACGTCCGGGTATGTATATTGGGGATACAGACGACGGTACCGGTTTACACCATATGGTGTTTGAGGTTGTCGATAATGCAATCGACGAAGCTTTAGCTGGCCACTGCGATGAAATTATTGTCACGATTCACGAGGATGAATCGGTCAGTGTTTCAGATAATGGCCGCGGTATTCCAACCGATATTCACCCTGAAGAAGGGGTTTCTGCTGCAGAAGTAATTTTAACGATTCTGCATGCAGGCGGTAAGTTTGACGATAATAGCTATAAAGTTTCAGGTGGCTTACACGGCGTAGGTGTTTCGGTTGTTAACGCACTTTCAAGTAAATTGCATCTAACGATTTACCGTGCTGGTCAAATCCATGAGCAAGAATATCATCATGGCGATCCGCAATATCCATTGCGTGTGATCGGTGAAACGGATAATACCGGAACAACTGTACGTTTTTGGCCAAGTGCAGAAACATTCAGTCAAACCATTTTTAATGTTGAAATTCTAGCACGCCGTTTACGTGAGCTTTCTTTCTTGAATGCTGGTGTACGTATCGTTTTACGTGATGAACGTATTAACCTTGAGCATGTGTATGACTATGAAGGCGGCTTATCTGAGTTTGTAAAATACATCAACGAAGGTAAAAACCATCTCAACGAAATCTTCCATTTCACAGCCGATGCTGACAACGGCATTGCTGTAGAAGTTGCATTGCAATGGAACGATAGTTACCAAGAGAATGTTCGCTGTTTCACAAATAACATTCCACAAAAAGATGGTGGTACACACTTAGCAGGTTTCCGCGCAGCTTTAACACGTGGCTTAAACCAGTATCTTGAAAATGAAAATATTCTCAAGAAAGAAAAAGTGAATGTGACTGGTGATGATGCGCGTGAAGGTTTAACAGCCATTATTTCTGTTAAGGTTCCTGATCCGAAATTCTCGTCTCAGACAAAAGAAAAATTGGTATCAAGTGAGGTAAAACCAGCGGTAGAGCAAGCAATGAACAAAGAGTTCTCTGCTTACTTACTTGAGAATCCACAAGCTGCAAAATCAATTGCAGGCAAGATTATTGATGCTGCACGCGCACGTGATGCTGCACGTAAAGCGCGTGAAATGACACGCCGTAAGAGTGCATTAGATATTGCAGGTTTGCCTGGTAAATTGGCTGATTGTCAGGAAAAAGACCCAGCGCTTTCTGAATTGTATCTTGTCGAGGGTGACTCAGCGGGTGGTAGTGCCAAACAAGGCCGTAACCGTAAAATGCAGGCTATTCTACCTTTAAAAGGTAAGATCCTGAACGTTGAGCGTGCGCGCTTTGACAAAATGATCTCTAGTCAGGAAGTAGGTACATTAATTACAGCACTTGGCTGTGGTATTGGCCGTGAAGAATATAACCCTGACAAGCTCCGTTATCATAAAATTATTATTATGACCGATGCCGATGTCGATGGTTCGCACATTCGTACATTGTTATTAACATTCTTCTTCCGTCAAATGCCGGAGTTGGTGGAACGTGGTCATATTTATATTGCACAGCCACCTTTGTATAAGCTCAAAAAAGGTAAGCAAGAGCAATATATTAAAGATAACGACGCATTAGAAACTTACTTGATTTCAAATGCGATTGATGAGCTTGCTTTACATATTAGTGCTGATGCGCCTGCAATTACAGGTGAAGCGCTGGCAAAAGTAATTCAAGACTATCAAGTTTCACAAAAGAGCTTACAACGCTTAACGTTACGTTATCCAGCAAGCTTACTTGATGCATTACTCGAAGTAGATGCATTTAAAGCAGATCAAAACCATGATCAAGCTTATGTACAACAATGGGCGGATCAAGTACGTGAAGCTGTACAAAGACTACAGCCAAGTTTGCGCCCTGAAATTACGCTTGAAACATTTGAACGCGAGAATGCCCAAGGCGAGAAATCTGCGCATTACTGGCCACGTGTAACTGTATATGTTCATAACTTGCCACACGCTTACTTACTTGACGCAGGTTTATTGAATTCTGCGGAATATGCTCGTTTATTGAAGAACTCGAAGAGTTGGTTCAAGTTAATTGAAGATGGCGCATACTTACAAAAAGGTGATCGTCGTATTCAAGTCGCTAATTTCCATCAGGTATGGCAGCACATTCTGCAAGATTCACGCCGTGGAATGATGATCCAGCGCTATAAAGGTCTGGGCGAGATGAATGCTGAGCAGCTTTGGGAAACCACAATGGACCCTGAAAACCGTAATATGTTACAGGTGACTATTGATGATGCAATTGAAGCTGATCGCATGTTCTCATGCTTAATGGGCGATGATGTTGAACCACGTCGTGCCTTTATTGAAGAAAATGCATTAAATGCGGATATTGATGCTTAATTGATAGCAAGATTCTAAATCAGTCTAGGGAGAGAAGATGATGAGTCAAAAAATTCTAGCAAGTATGCTGATTTCATGTGCGGCTTTAGTGAGTCATTCTGCATTTGCAGCAGACTTGGAAGCCGACATGAAAACTTTAGCGAAGAGCACTAAAGCCTTTGCTGAAGCAAAAGATATCGATAACGCTAAACAGCAGCTTGTGATTATGCGTCAGGCAGCATTATCTTCAAAATTATCTTTACCTCATAAGTTGGAAGGTTTACCCCCTGAAAATGTACAGGTAAAAGAGTACCAAGCGGGTTTAGATCAGTTAGTTGCTGAAATTGATCGGGTTACGGTTTTTGTTGATAAGGGACAATTGGACCAAGCCAAAACTGAAGCAATTAATCTGGTAAATATTCGTAATGAAAACCACAAAAAGTTTAGATAAAGTTACTTTGATCTAAATCAAATAAAGGGAATGATTAATTCATTCCCTTTATTTTTGGCTATATAAATTTATTTAACCAAATATATTAATTCTCTACAAAATCTGTAACTTGAATGAGTGCATGGCCAAATAGGTAGCCAGCCGTTAAGAGGATACAGATCCACAAAATAGCTCCTGCCACATTGTAAATCAAAAATTTTCCATAGCTCATATTGCTTGAGCCAGCAGCGAGGGGTGCAAAAGAACGTGCGAAAGGTATAAAACGTGCTAAAAGAATAGTTTTACCACCATGTTGCAAGAAATAGCGGTTCGTTTTATTCAAATATTCTTTTTTAATAAAACGTGATTTTGCTTCAAAAATACGATTTCCAAAATGGCGGCCAATAGAATAATTGACGATATAGCCTAATGTTGCTGCAACGGTGAGCAGAGTAATCATATAACCAAGATGCATCAGTTCAACCACCGAGCACAGTGCACCTACAGTTAAAAGTAAGCTATCTCCAGGTAAAAAGAACATAAACACAAAAGCGGTTTCAGAAAAAATAATCAAAAAGAGTATGGCATAAACCCATGCACCATACTCCTGAATCAAAATAGGTAAAAATTGTTCAAAATTAGTAATAAAATCAATAAAATTCATTCAGTTTGTCTGATCCCGAATTAAATACCTACTCAAGAAGGGTAAAAACGAAGTTACAGAATTTAGTTAAATTATCTGTGTATGGCAACCCTTAAGATGTAGCTTAAGTTTTATATGTTATCAAATTTGAATCTATCTCAAAAATTTAACAGCTGAATGAAACTTTATTAGAGATCGTTCATATTTTTATAAGCTAATAAAAATAAAAGCCAGTACAGATACTTAAATATACGAGTACTGGCCAAGATATTTAGTTTTCAAATGAGGCTTCCATTTCCTCAAGTTCCATCATGAGTTCTAAGAGTTGCTCTTCATATTGTTCAAGCTTAGCTTTGAGTTCGGTTTGCTCATTCATCAGTTTAAGCAAATCGTCCTTACGATTAGCTTCATATAATGAAGTATCTGCTAAAGCTTCTTCGATTTCAGCAAGACGTGGCTGAAGCTTTTCAATTTGAGATTCAACCTTTTCAATATTTTTACGGATTGGTCGAGTTTGTTCACGACGGCGAGCTGCTTCTTTACGCTGTGCTTCTTTATCGACTTTAGCTGGAGCTGGAGCGGCAGAAGATGAATTATTTTGTGCTACAGCAGTCTGAGCATTGATTTGTTGCTGGCGTGCTTCACGTAGCCATTTAGCATAATCCTGCAAATCACCTTCAAACTCGGTACATTTGCCACCGTGTACCAAAAGGAGTTCATCACAAACGCTGGCAATAAGTTGACGTTCGTGAGAAACCAGAACAACTGCACCCTCAAAATCTTGTAAGGCCATACTAAGCGCATGACGCATATCAAGGTCTAAGTGGTTCGTTGGTTCATCCAGAATTAAAACATTTGGGCGCTGCCATACAATGAGTGCTAAGGCCAAACGAGCGCGCTCACCCCCAGAGAAGCTTTCACATGGAGTATCCATGCGTTCGCCACTAAAGCCAAAACTACCTAAAAAAGAACGTAATGTTGCTTCACTAATTTGTTTATCGGCTATCCGAGCGAGTTGAAGCATTGGGCTGGCTTGACCATCTAAAGCGTCCATTTGGTGCTGCGCAAAGTAACCAATGTTAAGTAGCTCGGAAGCTTTACGTTCACCTGCCAGTAATGGTAAATCGCCCACCAAGCTTTTAATCAATGTTGATTTACCCGCACCATTCATACCAAGCAGGCCAATACGCGAGTTTGGCGTAATTTGAAGTTTAATTTTTTCAGCAATTTTTTTATCGCCATAACCTATGCTGGCATTTTCTAGGGTCAGCAACGGTGAACTCATTTTGGTAGGTTCACGGAAACTAAAAGTAAACGGTGTATCTACATGAGCAGGTGCAAGTTGCTGCATGCGTTCAAGTTGCTTAATACGACTTTGTGCCTGACGAGCTTTAGTGGCTTTAGCCTTAAAGCGATCAATGAACTTTTGTAAATGAGCACGGGCTTCTTGCTGTTTTTCAAAAGCTTGTTGTTGTTGTGCTAAACGTTCACTTCGAGTGGTCTCAAATGTGGAGTAGTTACCCGTGTAAAGAGTAAGTTCCTGATTCTCAATATGAAGAATATGGTCTGTAATTGCATCTAAGAAATCTCGGTCATGCGAGATTAAAATGAGGGTGCCCTCATAAGCTTTGAGCCAATCTTCTAACCATAAAATTGCATCCAAATCTAAGTGGTTAGTTGGCTCATCCAATAAGAGTAAGTCAGAACGACTCATCAATGTACGCGCCAAATTCAGACGCATACGCCATCCACCAGAAAAACTAGCAACGTTTAAACGTAATTGATGTTCTAGAAACCCTAAGCCAGCCATCAGCTGAGCTGCTTTAGATGGCGCAGAATAACCATGAATTTCATCAAAACGGCCATGTAATTTAGCCAAATCCGAGTCTGTTAATTGTTCTGGTTGAGCAAGTTTATTTTGAATATCCCAATATTCTTCATCACCAGAAAGGACAAAGTCGATAGCAGGCATGTCTAGGGCTTTAACTTCTTGCGCCATATGGGCCACAGTCCATACAGAAGGACGAGTAAGCGAGCCTTCATCTGCTCCTAAGCTACCGAGTAATGCTGCAAATAGTGTTGATTTACCTGCACCATTGACCCCAGTCAGACCAATCTTCCAACCTGGGTGTAATTGCATAGACGCTTTTTGAAATAGAACACGTCCACCGCGGCGTAAAGAAACTTGGTCAAATTGAATCATCTTGTCTTATCGAGGTGAGTTAGGGATGCTGTATTTTAAAGAGAACTGATCATGAAGACAAAACTTTCGGAGTTTTAGTTTATAAATACTGAGATTGCATGGTTTCACTGATTCCGATTAAAGCTATTCGTCTGAAAATATCTAAATTTTGAGCAAGATAGGCCACATTTAGAAAAATATGGCTAAAATAAAAACAATTTAAAACTTGGTTGATAAATGAGCTACTAACTAATAAAACCAGACTAAGGAAAGTCAAATGAAAAAAAGATTGGGGATAGTAAGTGCAGTCATTTGCTGTGCTATGGGGACAACACACGCGGGGCAAAACGTATGTGTATTCGATTTACTGGGTAAATCAGGTGAATCCTACAAAATGATGGAAGAATGGGCACTTGCGGCGAAAAGTTGGCAAGCGGACATTACATTAATTCCATTTCAAGATGAAGCTCTAGTAGATCGTAGGCTGCGTGAGGGTAAATGCGATGCAGCTTATATGACTTCAATGCGAGCACGAAACTACAATAAATTTGCAGGCTCGATTGATGCGATTGGCGGGGTGACAAGTAATGCTATTGCTCAAAAGGCGATTAGTTACGTTTTGGATCAACGTAATAAAAATCGCATGCTAACCACACAAAATGGAACAAACTATGAGGTGGTTGGAATTGTCCAGATTGGACTAGCATACTTATTTGTAAGAGATAGAAACCTCAACTCAATTGAGAAAGTACGTGGGACTAAGTTTGCCATTTTGCAATATGACGCAGCCCAGAAAATTATGGTTGAAAGTGTAGGTGCCCAGCCTATTCCTTCTGAGATTACCGATTTTGTGAAAAAGTTTAATAGTGGCCAAGTCGAGGCAATTGCTGCACCTGCTTATGCTTATAAACCGTTAGAAATTGGTAAGGGAATTGGAACAAATGGAGCCATGTTTACTTTTCCTGTGGTGAACGTCACAGGGGATTTAATTGCAAGAAGTGATAAGTTTCCCGCCAATTTTGGAATGAAGTCTCGTGAATGGTTTATTAAACAGTTGCCACAGAACTTCGCAATGGTAAAACGGTTAGAAACCGGTATTCCTCCTAAAATTAAATTAAATTTTTCAGCCGAAGATAAGTTGAAATATCAGAAAATATTACGTGAAGGTCGCCTTGGCTTAACAAAACAAGGTGTATATGACGCGACAATGATGAGTGTACTCAAGCGCGCACGATGCACCATTGAACGGACAAATTTTGAATGTACGCTTACTGGAGAGTAGTTTGTTTTTTAATCACAAAAACCCTACAGATATTTCAAAGCTGAATATGGGTATGAAAATTGTGAATATAAAAAATAACTTACGGAAAGTTAGCGATTTTTCATTTTAATAAATAATTTAAGTCGAACAAACAATGGTTCAATGAGATAAAAATATTTGAGTAAAAGCTCTATTTTTTTCTAAAAAACATGATTAATATCTGTGTTTGAAAGGAAACTTCAAACAAAAAATCTGTTCCGTGGAAGGATGAAGAAAATGAAAAAAATCGTACTTGCTATGGCTGCCGCTTCTGTTGTTGGTTTTTCTGCTTCAGCGCAAGCAGCGAGTACCGTGTGTGTATTCGACCTCTTAGGAAAAGCAGGCGACTCATATAAAATGATGGAAGAATGGGCTCTAGCTGCAAAAGGCTGGGGTACTGAAATTAACTTAGTTCCTCGTCAGGACGAGGCTGTTGCAGATAATGATTTCAAAGCTGGTAAATGTGATGCCGTAGCAATGACAGCTATGCGTGCTCGCCAATATAACAAATTTGCCGGATCAATCGACTCGCTTGGTGGCGTTCCTAATAACCAAATTGCACAACGTGCTATTACTTATGTATTAGATGCACGTAATGCTGCAAAAATGACAACTAACCTTGGTGGTAAAAAATACGAAGTTGCTGGTATCTCTCCGTTAGGTTCAGCGTTCATTTTTGTACGTGATAAAAACATCAACTCAGTTGAAAAAGCTGCTGGTAAAAAATTCGCCGTGTTAGGTTATGACGATGCACAAAAAATTATGGTGCAGCGCGTAGGTGCTCAGGCAGTTCTTTCTGATATTTCAAACTTTGCTGCTAAATTTAATAATGGTCAGGTAGATATGGTAGGTGCGCCTGCTTATGCTTACAAACCATTAGAATTGAACAAAGGTTTGGGTGCAAACGGTGTAATGTGGAACTTCCCAGTATTACATGTAACGGCTGATTTAGTATTGCGTGCTGATAAATTCCCAGCAGGCTTTGGTCAAAAGTCTCGTGATTGGTTCGTAAAACAATTACCAAAAAGCTTTGCAATGATTAACCGTTTAGAAGCACAAATTCCAGGTAAATATAAAATGAACCTAAGTGCTGAAGACAAACTGAAATATCAAAAAATGTTACGTGATGGCCGTATGGATTTAACTAAACGCGGTATTTACGATGCAGGTATGATGTCTGTATTGAAAAAAGCACGTTGTTCTGTAGACAAAGCTAACTTTGAATGTTCAATGCCTGGTGAATAATTCATGTTGAACTTAAAAGCCTAGATTTATTCTAGGCTTTTTTGCTTTCTATAGGCTGTCAATTCAGCCATTGTGATTCATTAAAAAGACGCTAATCTAAATTGAGGATAAAACTTCATCTGGATATATGAAGATATTAGAAAATAGAACAAGGAAGTGAGTCATTAAAAGAGCTAAGGGAATTTAACTCGTTATTTTTTATTGAGCTCGGATAAACAGAATTGATCATAAAAATATCTAAATTGTGAATCTTAGATGAAGCATATCTCATGAGAATCATGCCAACCAGCGTGAAATTTCTTGATGCCAAAAACAAAAAATTTACAAGGAAAGGAAAAGAATATGCGATTTTCCAAAACGCTTTTACTTGCGATGGGACTCACAACAATTTCATTTGCAGCCGAGGCCAAACAAACCATATGTGTTTTTGACTTTGTTGGTAAAAATGGCGATGTCTATGCACTCATGAAGGACTATCAGCTTGCAGCGAAAAACTGGGGAGCTGATATCGAACTAAAAGTAAACCAGAATGAAGCAGTGATTGCTGAAGATTTTAAAGCGGGCAAATGTGATGGTATTAGTGTATCAGGCATGCGCGGACGTCAATTCAACTCATTTACGGGATCATTAGATGCAATTGGCGCGATTCCAGATCTCAAACTTGCTGTTAAAGTCATGCAAGGTTTAGCGAGCCAAACCTTTAGTAAATATATGGTCAATGGCCGCTATGAGGTAGTAGGTGTTATTCCGGTAGGAGATGCTTACCTTTTAGTAAACGACCGTAGTATTAATACCGTAGCGAAAGCTGCCGGTAAAAAAATCGCCGTATTAGACTACGATGAAGCACAAAAAATTATGGTTCAGCAGGTGGGTGCTCAGGCAGTGAGTGCAGATGTGACTAACTTCGGGGCCAAATTTAACAATCATCAGGTCGATATTATTGGTGCGCCAGCAGCAGCTTTTAAACCTTTAGAGTTACAAAAAGGCTTAGGTACCAAAGGGGCAATTGTAAACTATCCAATCTTACAGGTGACCGGAAATATTATTATTCGTCCAGACAAATTCCCAGCTGGTTTTGGTCAGAAATCTAGAGAGTGGGTGGCTGGTCAGTTACCGCGTGCTTTTACTATCTTGGGTAAAATGAAAGCGGATATTCCGCAAAAATATTGGATGGAAGTACCAGCTGCCGATAAACCGGGTTATCAAAAGCTCATGCGTGAATCACGAATTAACCTTACACAACGCGGGGTGTATGATAAACGGATGATGAAACTATTATGGCAATTCCGTTGTAAGCAAGACGCGAAAAACTTTGAATGTGGCTTACAAGATGAGAATTACAAATAATCTTGATAAAAATACTCAAGATTCGCTTTAAACTTCGAAGACAGACCCTATATTGATTATGCTATACTCAATATAGGGTCTTTTTTATTTTGAAAGGCACAGCAAAATCCGAGGAACAATCATCATGAATGCCCAAGCTCTAGTTTTGACAGATAATGCTGCCAATAAGGTACGCCAACTCCGTGATAGTGAAGGGAATGACGATCTCATGTTACGTGTATATGTAACCGGAGGCGGGTGTTCAGGGTTTTCATACGGCTTCAATTTCGCCGAAAGCGTAAATGAAGATGATGCTGAATTTGTAAATGGCGATGTAAAGATGCTGGTTGACTCGCTCAGCTATCAATACTTAGTTGGCTCAGTGGTTGATTATGTTGAAGGCCTTGAAGGTTCACGCTTTATTGTGCAGAACCCGAATGCGACAACAACGTGTGGTTGTGGTTCTTCATTCTCAATTTAAAAAGAATTTTAAATAAAAAAAACCTCTCTATGATGAGAGGTTTTTTTATTTATAAGATTATGCTTGTTCATGTAGAGATTCTAAAAAGTACTGTACGAGTTCAGGTGCATTTTGATAAGGAATCCAATGAGAGGCATCCATAAAAATAGCCTTATAATTATTTTTAAAATAACCTGAATTTAACATGGCACTTTTTTCTGTTACTGCAATATCATGCTTACCCCAAATAAAAAGAGTGGGAACGTCTATTGCTTTAAAAGGATTTTCAGGCTTTTCCCAAAAAAATCCACGATACCAATTCAACGCCGTAGTTAGCCTATTTTCTTTTATAAACTCAGTCTCGAATATTTCAATTTGCTGCTCGGTCATGCCAGATGACTTAAGAAAGTTACGGCCTAATTTAGGCATCTTTTTAAATAAAAGTTCGGGCAGAATAGGAAGCTGAAAAACTGCAAAATAATAAGATTTTAGTAGTTGATTGCTAATTAAGCAGGCTTTTAAAAAAGCAGCTTGATGGGGTACGGAAACTAAAGTGAGATGTTGAATATACTGCGGATACTTCATAGCTACACTAGACGCAATTACAGAACCCCAATCGTGCCCAATTAAATAAACTGGTTGACCAAGTCCCTTAATAAAAACTGCAACATCTTCAGTTAGTTCACTTAAAGCGTAATGAAAGCGGCTTTGTGGTCTAGCATTTAGACTATAACCACGTTGATGGATCGCAAATGTTCTAAATTGATGTTGATGTAATAATTCCGAAGTCTGCTCCCAACTATGAGCAGTTTCTGGAAAGCCATGCAATAAAACCACGAGAGGGCCATCTATAGGGCCTGAATCAATGACATCGAATGTCCAAGCCCCACGAGTATATTGATGAATACGGTTGGTCAAATCCATAACAACATGCCTTACTTATTTTTGTTGGCATTTATCATGAATTTTTATGACCAATTTAATAACAGCATTTCGGGTCAGGAAATGTGTTATGAGGTCGAATCGGTCCAATTAAATCGAATAAGTAGCTTTATACCGCCGTGATCGTGCCTAAGATTCTAAAATCTGAAGCTCCTGTTACCGCAGGTAAATTACCACTTAAACCATCCACAAAACGCATTGCTAACCATGCAAATGCTGTAGCCTCAACCCAAGTAGGGGAGAGTCCTAAAACATCAGTGGTTTGAACTGACCAATTGTGCTTACGTAAGCGCCAACGTAATTGTTCTAACAAATAAGAGTTATAAGCTCCACCACCACAAACATATACTTCACCTGTTTCCATCTCAGAACGATAAATTGCTTTTTGAATGGCACGCACAGTAAGTTTTAATAGGGTTGCTTGAATGTTTTCAGGGGTATCTTCTAACTCATCGTAAGTTAAATCATTACGCCAATCGATTAACTGATCATCTAACCAGTCAATATTGAAATCTTCACGTCCCGTACTTTTAGGTGGCTCTTTAGAAAAATACTCATGAGCATAAAGACGGTCGAGTAACGAACGAATAGGATGACCATAAGCAGCCCAGTCACCATTTTCATCGTATGGATGACCTGTATGGCGATGACACCATGCATCCATCAAAATATTGGCAGGTCCAGTATCAAAACCAAAAACGCCGTCTGGATTATTAGCTGGTAACATACTTACATTGGCAATGCCGCCTAAATTCAAAATTACCCGATGAATGCTTGGGTGCTGGAATAATGCCTGATGAAATGCAGGCACTAATGGAGCACCTTGACCACCTGCTGCCATATCTCTACGACGGAAATCTGAAACAACCGGAATTTGAGTGATCTCAGTAATAATGTTTGGATCGCCAATTTGTAGCGTAAAACCATGCTCTGGACGATGACGAATGGTTTGTCCATGTGACCCAATCGCTTTAATTTGACTACGATCTAATTGGTGCTTTTCAATGAGAGAATTAATCCCGTGACCAATCATTTTAGCTAGAGCAACATCAGCTTTACCCATGCGGTCAATTTCATTGTCATCGGGTAAAGTTAATGCCATAAGCTCATCACGTAACTCGGGTTCGAATGGAACTGTAAGTGTGGCATGAAGCTGTAGTGGCTCAAATGAAGCCGCAACAATATCCACACCATCCATACTAGTGCCAGTCATTACGCCGATATAGATTGCGCTCATATGCAACTTCCCCTGCAAGACGCTGAAAAAATGTTAGTATATCGCACAAATTGAATAACTGATGTGTTTAGGTTTTGTGATGTCAAATTTCTTGCCCGCCGAAGAACAGCTTGCCCTCATCCAACGAGGCACGCACGAAATTATTTCAGAAGAAGATTTACTGAAAAAGCTTAAAGAGAATCGTCCTCTTAAAATTAAAGCTGGTTTTGACCCTACAGCTCCAGATTTACATTTAGGACATACGGTTCTTATTAACAAACTAAAAACGTTTCAAGATTTGGGTCATGAAGTTACTTTCTTAATTGGCGACTATACCGCCATGATTGGTGACCCAACGGGTAAAAGTGCAACTCGTCCGCCGTTATCACGCGAACAAGTTGAAGCTAACGCTAAAACTTATCAAGAACAAGTTTTCAAAATCTTAGATCCGAATAAAACAAAAGTACGTTTTAACTCAGAGTGGTTTAACCAAAAGTCTGCTGCAGATCTTATTCAGTTGGCAAGCCAGCAAACAGTATCACGTATGTTAGAGCGTGATGACTTCACTAAGCGTTATAACAACCATCAGCCAATTGCGATTCATGAGTTCTTATATCCTTTAGTTCAAGGCTATGACTCTATCGCACTTGAAGCAGACGTTGAGTTAGGTGGTACAGACCAAACCTTTAACTTACTTATGGGCCGTACGTTACAAAGCCGTTATGGCCAAGAATCACAAGTGTGTATCACTGTACCAATTCTAGAAGGTTTAGATGGCGTAAATAAAATGTCTAAATCTTTAGGTAACTATATTGGTGTTTTTGATGCGCCAGGTGCAATGTACCAAAAAGTATTATCAATGCCTGACTCTTTAATCGAACGTTATTTCGATTTATTAAGTTTTAAATCTCTAGATGAGATCAAAGCTTTATTAGATGAAATCGCGGCTGGTCGTAATCCACAAGAAGTAAAACGTATTCTTGCACTCGAGTTGGTTGAACGCTTCCATGATGCTGAAGCAGCTGCTAATGCTCATAAGAGTGCTGGTAACCGTATTACAGAAGGTGAGGTGCCAGCAGATACTCCTGAAGTAACTATTTCACGTGGTGAGTTTGGTGGTGAAATCTTTATTGCCACGATTCTTCGCGTAGCAGGATTAAATCCAAATGCAGCAGCTGCAAAAGATGCTGTTGCACGCGGTGCAGTAAAAGTAGACTGGAATGTAGTAGATGCAAGTTTCTCTGTAAAAGAAAACGGGACTTTTATTATTCAGTCTGGGAAAAAAGCAATTGCACGTGTAACTTTCACTGACTAAAAGTTATGTAGTGATAGAAAAGCAGGAGTAATCCTGCTTTTTTTATTTCAGAACTATAAAACCAATTAAGCGTTCCACGTGGAACCATTTAAGTATTATTAAGAATAAAATAAATTAAAAAATAAGAAGAAATATAAAGTAGGGTAGAGTATTTGCTCTAATATTTCTTTGGATTCTTTGGATTCTTTGGATTCTTTGGATTCTTTGGATTCTTTGGATTCTTTGGATTCTTTGGATTCTTTGGATTCTTTGGATTAAAAAGCTTATAGAGGAATAAAAACCATATAAAAGACTCCCTAACTCCAAAATGATTATATAGCTAAAGATAAAAACCAATAAAAAATAGCAAAAATGCCTAAAAAAAAGCCATATATATCACTTTTTTCGCAAAATAGTAGAAAAAAACGGCACTCAAGTGAAAAAGGGATAAATACCCCTTGCAAAGGGTTATTAATGGTCTATAATGCACATCCATCGGCGGTGATGCAGATATAAACTTGTTGAAAAACAGTTACTTGTGATTAGGTTGATTGCTTTAAGTGATGAATTTGATGATGAGATGGT